>NZ_JBLYZI010000021.1:0-67729 GCF_057680865.1 Endozoicomonas sp. Z74 | reverse complement strand
ACAAAATACCTGTCTCGTTACCTCGGGTGGAAAAGGTTTCTTAAAACTCAACTCTTCTCAGAGGAGGCTTTTTTAGATCAAGTTTCTATACATTGGGTAGAGCAACACTTAATTTGAACAGCGCCGGTCGAACCGGTCATATCACTCCGGTCCTCCATCTGCAGCCCGTCCAGATTCGGGGAGAAACCATCGAAAAAGTATCCCTGGGGAGCATCAATAACCTTCAGCGCCGGAATCTGGCCCCGGGAGACCGCATCAGCATTGGATTAAAAGGAGCGGCCACTCCTGTATTCAATAAAGCACTGTTTCGACCCTCTCACCGCAAGCTCCCCCAATACCCGGATACCGGCCGTTACAGCACCTTTACCTGCCTGACAATGACCGCCGGTTGTGAGCAGCAACTGGTAGCCCGGCTGAACTGGCTGACAGGTCACCATGGGCTGGATCTACCAGGTATGGATAAACCCCATATCGAGACACTGGTGGCTTCAGGACGGGTGAAAGCACTGGCGGATATCCTGAAACTCGATCAGCAAGCCCTGATCAGTGCCGGTATGAGTAAAGAACAGTCTGAAAACTATGTGAAGCGCCTGAAACACCCATTCCCTTTCCGCCGTCAACTGAGAGCCCTCAGCCTGCCCGGTATCGGTGAGTCAAGAACCCGAAAACTGGCCAATACCTTCAATGACTGGAAGGCATTGCTGCTGGCCTCACCGAAAACTCTGAAAGAAAGGGCTGGACTGGGAGAACAGACCATTCAGTCCATGAAGACGTATCTGGAGCAGCCAGAAGTCATGGAGGTGGTGGATTTCTGGATGAAACTCCAGAGCGAAGAGCATCAGTAAATCAGGGGAGTTTCAAAAGACGCTCAGACCGCCATACTCTGACCACAGTAATGGACTTACTCCTTAACAGGTAGACCACACGATAAGGAGGATGAATCAGTTCTCTTAAGTTGTGCTCTTCGAATTCAGGTACTTCACGACCTGAAAGAGGATTAGAAGTTAATCTGTGCGCTTTTTCAATCATTTCAGAAACCAGTTTACGATCTATTTCCGGCACACCTTCATCCTGAAAATAACACTGGATTTCTTGCATATCTTCCAGAGCTGAGCGAGCGAAATCAAGCTCCATTAATCCAGTTCCAGCTTTTCTTTAATATCATCCAGCGACAAGGTATCCCCTTGCCTGGCCTCCATTAACCCCTGGGCAACGGCTTTAATAAAGGCCAGAGATTCCTGGGCTTTTTCATATTCATCAAGCCCCTGAACAACCGCTACCCCCCTGCCCCGGCTGGTTAAAAGAACAGGCCTTTGAGACTCTCGTACATGTTTCACCACTTTCCCAGGGTTCACCTTAAGATCCGACAGAGGAATAACATCTTCTGAAAAGCGGGTATCCATCCGACTGCTCCTTATTAACCTGTTGAGTGACCTATTTATAGCACCTGATTAACCATCGGGAAAATACCTTTTATTTTTAGGCCTTACCCAGAACGTTTCTTGAATAAGCACTGAGTACAAAGAAAAAACCTCTTATTCCCGGGCTATGGGAAATAAGAGGTTTATGGACAGCCTGTAATCTGACCTCTGGATTCCCCCCACTCAGTAAAGAAGGGGGGAGTAGATCAGAACGAACCGTTGGAGTTGCTGTTCCATCCAGGAAAGTCAGTCACCGCGCTGGTAGCGCAAAGGTTGTTGGCCGATGTGATGCTCTGGTTATTACAGGACATGGTCCAGTTGGCCCCAGTGGCATCAGACCGGAAAATCAGAGTCTGGGCTCCGTTGCCTGTACCAAATGAGCTACCTGGAGTGACAACCAGCTCTGCATAAGCGTTATCAGAATAGGTTCCCTGAGTCACTTTGGTTCCTGTCACAGGGGGAACACCATTGCTGCCTGGGGTACAGTTCTGAATCGTTCTTGTCTGGGCGCAAATGGCAACCGAGGTCTGGAAAGCCTTAACCTCACTGAGAGCCGCGCTGGCTGTTGCATTACGGGTATATGACTGATACTGGGGAATCGCCACAGCAGCCAGAATACCGATGATGGCCACAACGATCATCAGTTCGATCAATGTAAAGCCCATCATCCGGGCCTTTTTCATACCTTTTAACATCCCTGTTTTCATGTTGCTGTCCTCAACCGTTAAATGTTCTGCGTGCTCGCTTATGCACTCTTTATGCGTAATGCTTCAGGCCCTGCAATGAGTCGCTTCTCTCTTTAGTCGGCAACGTCCTTCAGCTCTTTAAAGAGTAGGCAAACTCTCCTCTTCATCTGTCTCGCACTGATTTTCTTCAGACCGACCACCTCTTTTTTTCTGCCATCCGTCCGATAGCCACTCTTAGTCGATGCTTTTCAAGGTCGATGTTTTCAAAAAAGCAGAATCAGGGAAGAAGGAATCAAGACAATGGCCATTACCAATAGAATACTTATCAACAATAGAACCGCTTCCTGGCTATCAAGACTGGTTATTCTGGTCATTGTTCTGGTATCGGGGCTCCTGACCGCACTGGTCAGCCTGCAGTTTATTTATCAGCAGCAGGTGGATGACTATTTTTCAAATCATTTATCAAAAGAAGGCTCATCAGAGCGTCACCCTTCGAGTCCTCACGAAAGTGACCAGGCGCTTCAGGAAGACCTGTTGATCATCCGCACCGGCAACAACTGGGTTTCCGCCACCGGACGGCACAGAAAAACCTATGAGCCTCTGCTGGCCAAGGAGCTCGGGGCTTACCAGGGACACCGCTACATCGGCTGGCACGCCAGTTATGAGCAGTGGCAGAAAAACCGCCAGCTCCCCTTCACCCTGATGTACGAAGTAAATTACGAGAAAGGCACCAGTCAGGAGCGCTTTTTCTTTTCAGGCATCCTCCCATCGAAATTGAAAGCCAGGGAAATTCGGGTGGATTGATCCATTTTCCACATTTTTCCCCAAAAGCGCTTTCCAGAAACCTTTAAAAAACTCGCCATTAAAGAAATGAACCGTTGCGTGCAGTCTCATCAAAGACTGGATGAGTCCAGCTTCCCGGATACCTGCCCCTGGACCTTTGAGCAGATTATGGAAGAGGACTGGCTGCCGGAAGATTGAAGGCCAGAAGCAGGATCAAACAACCAGTACAACATCAGCCTGTAAAGAACTCTCTTTGGCTTTTTTAACAAACCGGCGATCAAAGGTATAAAAAGAATGGCAACTTGCGGCCCCTGAGCAGTGAAGTGCATCGGCAAAGTCCATGCCTTCCCGATGGCAGCGCAGAGCCGTTTTCAACGATTCAACATTGGACGTTTTCACATTCGGCAAACCAAGAACAGCCTTCAGGGCATCATTGATCTCAGCCACTTCATATTGATAGCTGTATCTGAGCACCCATTCTGTCTCAAGAAATACAGTATCGCTGATATAAACAAGGGGCCTTTCAAACAAGAGACATGCTTTTTTATACTGATGCTCATCATCCCTCGTGAGGAGCCTGACTAAAACATTAGTGTCAATACCAATCACTCCTGCTCCTCCTGTCTCTCCTCAACACCACGGCGAATCCCTTCATCCATATCTTCAATTGAACGCGCCGACTGATTCTTCCGATATAAAAAGCCTGCAACCTTATCCAGAGAGGTTTCTTTTACATCCGGATAAACAGGTCTGAGTAAAACCCCTTCTTTCGTCAGCTCCAGCTGGAAAGGCTGCCCCGGTTTAAGCCCCAGGGTCTCTCGAATCGCTGCCGGAATCACCACCTGTCCCTTGCTTGACATCACCGTTTGCTGATCCATAAAAACCTCCAAAAACAGGTAAGACGAAAGTAAGACGCCCATAAAACAATAGGAGAAATCAAACAGTTGTGCAAACTCATCAACATTCGCCTGTCCAACCGGGACCTGGCGGCCATCCAGTCAAAGGCCCAGCGGGAAGGCATCCCCTACCAGACGCTGGTGTCCAGCATTATTCACAAGTATGTGTCCGGCTCCCTGCAAGACATTACCACCAAGCCCTGAACATCCTTATCGCCAAGGATGTTCATAGTGCCGGATAACAGGAGAAAACCATGGATAAAAAAAACGATGATGACTATCTACGGCACATAGACATTGACCCGTCCAAACGCTTCGGAAAACCCTGCATCAAAGGTACTCGTATCACGGTTGCCGATATTCTTGAAATGCTGGCAAATGGCATGACCCAGCAGGCGATTCTGGAAGACCACCCAAATCTGGAGGCCAGTCACATCAGGGCCGCTCTGCTTTATGCGGCCCACCTCCTACCCAGTACAGCCTGATGCTCGACTGAAAGTCAGGAAGCGAATCAATAATGGTAGCGGCATTGAACAATAACAATAGAAGCATCCGTAACTTTATACACCAGCCGATGCTCCCGGTCGATTCTTCTTGACCAATACCCCGCCCACTGATGCTTCAAGGGCTCCGGGTCACCCAATCCTTGAAAGGGTTCACGCTGAATATCCCGGATCAGGGCGTTAATACGCTTAAGCTGCTTCTTATCAATCTTCTGCCAGTAAAGATAATCATCCCAACCTGGATCTGCCCAGGACAGTATCATTCGTCAATCAACCCATGTTCTGAAGCGTTACCCGACTCAACCTGCTCAATCGCTTCATTCAACCGTCGGGCATTATTCGGGCTGGCCATCAGATAGGCCGTTTCCTGATAGGACTGAAAATCTTCCAAAGACATCACCACTGCGGGTTTACCGTTTTGCCGGGTGACCATCACCGGCTTGTGATTGTCATTCACCCGGTCCAGAGTTTTCGCCAGATTGCCCCGAAAATCGCTATAGCTCATCACATCCATACATTCTCCTCCTCTCCTTTTAATATCGACGAAAAACATTGTACGTATTTTTGTACCTATCGACCAAGAATCATTCGGAATAAAGCCTGCCTGAGAGCCCGTAGATCAATTACAGAAATAAAGTCAAAATCGATATTGCTCTGTTACACTTCACTCACAATAATTGAAAAAACAGTCATTATTCCAGGTGGGCAAACCGTTATGAAAGAAAATGAAACCAACATACAGGAAAGACTGCAGCAAGAAATTCTGCAGGTGCCCAGAGAATACCTGCCAGCCTTACTCAGTATTGTGCACAGCTTTCGGGAAAGCGTTGCCCTCGACAACGCTGAAGACTCTTTCGAAAAAGGGTGGAAAGAGGTTCGTGAAGGTGATGTCCAACCCATTGACGAGCTATGGAAAGGGCTTGATCATTGACCCGGCTGCTTTTCACCCATGAGTTTAAGCGCTCATTGACGAAGCTGTTGAAAAAATACCGTAACTTGCGTGAAGACCTTGAACCCTTGCTGAACGACTTATCTGCAGGGCTGACTCCGGGTGACCGTCTTCAGATTTCAGGATCAGTGCTCTACAAAGTCAGAGTTCGTAACCAGAACGCCAAGCGAGGCAAGAGCGGCGGTTATCGAGTCATCTACTATCTTCAAACCCAAGAGGATATTATCCTCGTAACGCTGTACAGCAAATCAGAACAGGCTGATATTCAAGACGAGCAGATTCGGATGATCATTGATCGTTATCGAGAAAAATAGTCAGCTTCTCTCTCCAGTCTGTCTTGTTCCCATGCTCTTTAGGCTTTTAGGTCTTTAGGCCCTTCGGGTCCCAGTCGCGACTTTATGCCTTTAGGATTGGTCCCCGAAATAACGTCCCTATTTCCAAATACTCCTGCCTCGTTCGGGCTCAGGGTGAACGGAGGCGGAGTGCAAACCGGGTAGTTACGCAAGGACTATTCCTTAGCCAAGAGCGTGAGAAAGGGTTAATTAACCACCCGATACAAAGTCCCCATTTAACCAGAACCGAGGGGCATTCTCCTCCATGCTTTTGAACAGCGAATACTCCCCCAACCAGAATTCGTGATAAAAAATCCAATAGAAGGTCACCAGCAAACCACCCAGCACCACAAGCCAGATTCCTTTTTCCAGTCGGCTCACTGGTGAGGAAGACTGTGCTCTATCACGAAAATGAAAAGTAATTGCACTTCCGGCCACCAGCACCAAAAGCAGCTGGCTTAAAGGGGTAATAAACACACCGCTCACCTGGGCATACAGCCCGGAAGTCAGCAGAGACATAAACACCGCTACCTGAACATTGGCATCGGATTCACTCAGCCCCCCACCCCGGATTCGGGCTCTCAACCCCATCATATAGCGAAAGCCGCCATACACCGACAGAGAAACCATCAATAAGGTAGCCGCCGCCCCCCATTCACTAAGCCATTGCAACAGAATATTATGGGGAGAACCTGGCCAGCTCACAGAAACAATAAACTGTTGAGGGCCCACCCCTATCCAGGGTGACTGCTTGAACAGTTGCCAGGCGGTCGTCCAAAGTTCAAGGCGCCCGCTCCCCCCCCCACTTATCCGAGCCACAGCATTGCTTGCTCCTTGTCCCTGTCCGATAAGCCATGGAATAAACTGCAACAACAACAGGTAAACAAAAAGCCCCAAAATCAAAGCCTTCAGATGCACTCTCAGCAACGTCATGGCCTGCTGACGAAAGGCCAGAACACTGACCCCGAAAACAGCCAGTAAGGCGAAGGGTAAACCACGCACAGCAGTCACCATCATAAAGAAATAAAGACAGGCCAGCCCAAACCCGCTGAACCGCTGCCACCGGCCTCTGGCCATCAGAGGCAACAAGGCCAGCAAGGGAATCAGCCAGCCCTGCACATGGTTAAAGGTTCTGGGATTGGAATACTCATGGGTAGAATGGCTCCAGGGAAGGGGCTGGTATTCCAGAAACAGAATGTATTGAAAAAAATACCCTATGCAATAGAAGAGCAGAGCAACAGAGGCTCCCCAAAGCACAGCATACCAATGGCGTTCCTGTAGGCCTGCAATGGAGGTCAGACCCGCCATACATAACAGAATCCCATATAGCCCCACTTCCTGAAGACCTTTCTGGGGGTAATTGGACAAAAGACTGCTCACGACGCCCAGGCAAAGCACCATCAACAAGCCAAGACGAAGGGGCAAAGGGAAATTACCCAATCGCTCCCAGAGAGCCTGCCGGACGGCGTATGAAAAACGAAAAGGCAGTAATACCACAGCAAACAGCAGCAGTGCCATCAACAGTTTCAGCACCCGTTTGCCGTTAAACCCCTGGGGACTGAAGGGTAGCTGTACCAAACCCGAGAGTTGAACACAGACCAGCAAAGCAGGAATCGCGAAAAAGAGTAAAAGCCGGAGTTGAGCTGAATAGATTGAAACTGAATTGAAGGGTGTCGCTTTTGGGAGATGCTTAAGGGAAGGAGTGAACGACATGAGTTTTCTTTTTAAGCCTGCTAGCAAAGAGCCCGAGAACCAGTCAACTACAATCTGACCGGCTTCCCCCTCGCTCCCATGCCCTTTAGGTCCCAGTTGCGCTTTTATGCCAATTTTAGGGCACCCGGCGCTTGTTGGGGTGCACTTCATCCCTGAGGATATTCTGCGTGGGAGTGCTCACCTTTCAGTAAGTTCGCACCCCTCTGAGCAGGTAGGCATTCCCACGCGGGGACCCGGAGGGCCTAAAGGCCTAAAAGCGTGGGAACAAGTTAGGCGTTACGAAGAAAATCCTGGATAATTAGCGACTGCATCCTGTGTACACAAGTCATTTGGATCATCTGCCGTAACAGAACCCCTGTCACAAGTTACGGTCCAAACTGCTCCAGTAGTATCAGGAGTAAATGTTAATGACTGCGAGCCAAAGGCACCACCAGGTTCAACATCGAAGGTTGCATCATCAGTGCCCTGAGTTACCACCCCTAGTTCGCCTGGAACATTACCGCCGCCAACAGAACATTCAGAGACAGGGTTACTTTGTAGGCACACAGCTATGTTTGTCTTATAAGAATTTGCTTCAGCAAGAGCTGCTGTAGCTTGGGCATTTCTCGTATAAGCCTGATACTGCGGAATCGCTACCGCTGCCAAAATACCAATGATCGCAACAGCGATCATCAATTCAATCAGAGTAAAACCCTGCTGTTTTTTCATGTTCTTCTGTCCCCCAGGACTGTATTCACGAATTATTGCGACAGCGCCACCCACCTCCCCCCGAGAGGAAAGAAACCGGCGACACTCTCTTCAAAGAGCCTCTGGGCTGCCCGGCCTTATTAAACAAGCCAGGTTCTGCAAACCAGAAAACTCAATTACAACAGCTGAAGCTGCATTCTTTATTGGTGAAAGCGCTGCTGTTTTCCCCCTCATCCCAGCCTTCTCCCAAATGGAGAAGGGGAAGAGCGTTCACATCAACGGCACCTTCACCACGGCTGTTTCGACTGAAGTACTGCTCTTCCTCCAGCCGCCAACCTGTTGTACTTTTCCGGCAGACCAAAAGGGCTGCCTCCATGCTCGCTCCCTGAACACTGATCCTGAATACCCATCCTCCTGAAGCGCCGTTTTTACCGGGTAAAAACGTTTTTTCACAGCAGGCAGTACATCGGGTATCAATAGCACCGTCGTACAATATCACGCCACCCCAGGGCTCTCAAGGGGCTTTACGTCAGGGTTAGCAGCAGGAACGCCGGTTCATTGATTTCGATGCCGTTTCGACAAAATCAAGTGTAAAAATTGAGAAGAAGTTCAAAAAAACAACACGCAAAATAACACCAGGTGTCGTTTAATTTAGAGAAACAGGAGAGGGCGATTCAGAAGAAAAATCATACACATTCAGTCACACGGGCCATTGTGTCCTTTTTCAGTTTTACCTTCAAAGCGCTTCAGTGGATTAACAGGTGGCGCCTGTGAAGCTTATCCAGAAAGGCATCCGGGTCAAAGTCCTGATCCACCGGGCTGTTTTCACCTTTGAGGCACTCTGCCTTCAAAGCCTCGAGCTTTTCCTCCTCCTCTTCCTGCCGTTTAAGACCCGCCTGAACCATTCTTGACATCTCGCCACCTCAATTAATGCCCCCAAAAGCTGGCCAAAACCGGATAACCCACTACCCTTCAAAAACCAACATTGACGCTCTGGAAAAACAATGGGGAACCATAACGTAGATGATATAAAAGCCATGGCAAAAGCATTGCAGGCTCAGAGTAAAATCCGCAACTACCGAGGCAAATTTTGCTGGAAAGGCAACCTGGATGAAATGAGCGTCGATCATAAAGGCACAATCAATGCCTCACTGATGAAAATACCAATTCACAATAAAGACACTGAGAATGGTGGTGATCAAACCACCGAAGGTGATCCAGAACTGTCGGCTTAATCCGGCCATATCGGTTCGGACACCTGCCACTTCACGGTGCAGGTCGGTTCGAACACTGGCAATTTCCCGGTGCAGGTCCGTCCGGACACCGGAAATTTCATGACGAAGGTCCGTACGCACCTCCTTGATTTCATTTTTCAGTTCGTTATATCGGGTCTCGGTGGTCAACTGAACCTGAAGAATCGCCTCTTGAAGCATCAATACATCTTTTTTACTGGCATTATGATCCGGATCCAGAGAGAGGCTGACCTCATAAGCCAGCTCATCATCAATACCCACACGCTTCAGGCCTTCATACAGGGATTTGCTCATAAAGGATTCATTCCACCTCAGGAAGAAACTGATGATCCAGAAGCTGATCCACGGTCCATGGACACACTTCTGACAACGTATCCGGAAGCAATTTCAATCGATCCGACTGGATATATCGGTTTAACTGTTCAACAGCAGCCTTTCGAGCCCTTGGATAACTGTTTTCAACAGCGGTGGCCAGCTGAGACTTAAGGCACGGACTGCTTTCCAGCAACAACATCATCTGGGTTCTGGGGTTATTAATGCTGGGCATCCAGGTATGCATGACTTTGTCCTGAACCCAGGGGTCTTTCAGCCGGTTCAACTGATAATCCAGTTTCAGCAAATGAGTCATTAAAATCACCAGGTGCGACTCCAGTTCTCTGACCTCACCCTTACCCACGTCTTCCAGCTCCTCAAGCAGGTTGTCAACATCCAGCTCATCAAAGCGATGCGCCTTCAGCAGTGCCTGCTGCTGCTTCACCCACTGGTAGAAATCACGTTCGTACAGGTTATCCATAAGCCCCTCCTTCCGGACTTTCACTGTAGCTCAACTTTCATGCCTGTTGGGAAAAGATGCCTATACCCGTCGCCTTTGAAGCTGCTACTTTGTGGCTGCGTAGCAACTCCAAATCCTTTGGGTATATAGCAAAGCAAAAGCGTCAGCCGCGTCTCAGTTAACGGTCTCTCCCTTAACTATCGAACGGGGATGCTGATATAGTAATTAACAATCAATGTTAAAATTCATGGACCGACACGGGTTATGGCAAACAAACCACTGAATGGGCTGGCCGCCCGCCTGCTGGCCGACCAGCTGCTTGACGAAGATGCCATTCACGACGCCGAAGCCAAAGCGTCCAAAGCACGTAAATCCCTTTCCCGATACCTCCTCGATGAAAAACTGGTGGCTCCGAAAAATCTTCTGCTGGCCACCGCCGAAGAGTTTGGCCTGCCGGTGATCGACCTGAGTGCCTTTGACAAGGACCATGTCCCCACCGACGCCGTTCAGGAAAAACTGATCCGCAAACACAATCTGCTGCCCCTGAGCAAACGGGGAGCCAAACTCTATGTGGCGATTTCTGACCCATCGGATCATCAGGGTATTGACGAAGTCCGCTTCACCACGGGGCTCAGCGTGGATACAGTACTGGCTGAGCCAGAAGCCCTGGAGAAACTGATTGACCGGGCTCTGGATGATTCCGGAGATGCCCTGTCCGGCCTGGACGATGATGAATTCGGCAACCTGGAGGAGCTTGAAGTCGGTGCTGCCGAAGAGGGGGGAGACGATGTTCAGGCCGGCGGTGAAGATGACACCCCGGTGGTGAAGTTCGTGAATAAGATGCTGCTGTCTGCCATCAAGGGAGGCGCTTCGGATCTTCACTTCGAACCCTATGAAAAATCCTACCGGGTTCGCTTCCGGACTGATGGCGTCCTTCATGAAGTCACCCGTCCCCCCTCAGCCCTGGCCCCCAGAATCGCCTCCCGCCTGAAGATTATGTCCGCCATGGACATTTCCGAGCGGAGAAAGCCTCAGGATGGCCGGATCAAAATGAAGCTGTCGAAATCCAAGGCCATCGACTTCCGGGTGAACACCCTGCCCACCCTGTGGGGGGAAAAAATTGTCCTCCGAATACTCGATCCTTCCAGCGCCAAAATGGGCATTGACGCCCTGGGTTACGAAGAAGAGCAGAAGGCCATGTATATGGAGGCCCTGCACCAGCCCCAGGGCATGATTCTGGTGACCGGTCCCACCGGTTCCGGTAAAACCGTGTCCCTCTACACCGGCCTGAATATCCTGAACACCCCGGAAAGAAACATTTCCACCGCTGAAGACCCGGTGGAAATCAACCTGGAGGGGATCAACCAGGTGAACGTCAATCCAAAACAGGGGATGGACTTCAGCCAGGCGCTCCGGGCGTTTCTGCGTCAGGACCCGGACATCATCATGGTGGGGGAGATCCGGGACCTGGAAACCGCCAACATTGCCATCAAGGCGGCCCAGACCGGCCATATGGTCATGTCGACCCTGCACACCAACAGTGCGGCAGAAACCCTGACCCGTTTGCAGAACATGGGGGTACCCGCTTTTAACATCGCCACCTCGGTCAGCCTGATCATCGCCCAGCGCCTGGCCCGAAGACTGTGCAATAACTGTAAAGTGAAAATAGATATCCCCAAAGAGACTCTGCTGGAAGAAGGCTTCACTGAAGAGCAGGCCGCCAATGCCGAGATCTTCGGCCCCAAAGGTTGCGACAGCTGCAACAAGGGTTATAAGGGCCGGGTGGGTATTTACGAGGTGGTGTCCATCACCCCGGGAATGCAGCAGATCATCATGGAAGAGGGCAACTCCCTGGAAATTTCCGAACAGTCCCAGAAAGAAGGGTTCAACAACCTGAGGCAGTCAGGCCTGTTGAAAGCCCTGGAAGGGGTCACCAGTCTGGAAGAGGTTAACCGGGTGACGCAGGATTAATGCCTTTCCTTTTGCTATGGGCATGGGGTTTCCAGTGGAAACCCATCGGCTCTTCTGAGCAGACCTTTCAGAAAAAGGCGGTGAATACCCCACCGTCAGCCTTCTCCCCTCTACCATCCAGCTTGCACCTGCGGCCATCTGTGATATAAAGTCTCCACGCTTGCCGGTATAGCTCAGTTGGTAGAGCAGCTCATTCGTAATGAGAAGGTCGGAGGTTCGACTCCTCTTACCGGCACCAGTAAAATCAATGACTTACAATAATTGCAGTAGTTGACCAGTAAGCCCGGTACCCCCGTGGTACCCCTTTTCCTCAATAAACCTCACTTTTCCACACGTTGTGGATAACAATGGTTTTTAATACCGGTAAGATGATTTACCGGCAGTAAGGATTATTTCTGGATCCAGGCGCCGGCATTTCCGAGTAAAACAGTCGGGTATATCTTTGTGGAGGGCATAACTCAAACTCCAACTTACACAGCCTGCGGAAGTTCCCTACAGCTCAGTAACCACGCGGCCTACCATGATTTCGAGCAACAAAAAAGGCCGCCCGGTAAGGTAGCCCTCAATATTCTTATTAATAATGATTCTCAATACCGTAAACAGCCTCTCATCTACGTAGCAAACCCTATATGGAAGCCTGTTACGTAGTTCTCAATGGGAAGTATTTGCATACAGCCATACCCCAAGCTGTCCAGAACATGATCCAGGCCGCTTTCCTTGTCTGGAAGCATATTCTTAAAGCCCTGGCTCACCAATGCCCTGTGAAGGGTTGGGCATCGCTCTTGATTCACATATAGCCGTCTTTCTCCGTGTCCATCACAGAAGGCTCTATTTACAGTATTCACCCTGTCCAGAATGGCTGGGTTTCTGTTTTCCACCTGAACATCAAAGCCGTACTTCTCGATAATTCTAATATCTGTCGTATCACTACTTGTTTTGCGCTGTCGTCCTGCTGCATCTGGGTAGACGGTAATACCCTTCCGGTGAATGTTTGGCAGATTATGCCTGTAGACCGTTTCTCTATTCAGATAGGCTGCATACCTGGACAACAGCCTTTGACAGATATCATCGGTGTTATATCCATCTGTAATTTCATCAATACAGTGGAACTGGCCGTTACGCTCAACCATGACCACGGCTGCACACTGGGTAATATTAAAGTCCATCCCTATATGCAAGTGGTCAAACTCTTCCAGAAGCTCACCTGATCCGTTTAACAGTGGGTCGTACTCCACGTAGACAAGATCATGGTTGATAGCTTCGATGTTGCCCTCAATGAAAGCACCGTGTCTGTGCCTTGGCACGCTGGACTTCAGGTTATCAATGTAATCCTGAGTCATAACAGGGTTGGAATAGGTCGGGGCTTGTATCAGCTCAAACTGATCTGTTTTATTCAGCACCCAACGATCATACATAAATCCACCAGTCCCATGATCGGGAGTGGTGGCAACTGCAACCGTGTTATGTCCGTTGGTGATTGGCTGCCGGTTCCTGGCTACAACCATTCTCCATATTATTTCCGCCTTCAGTAGCGGCAAGGTGTCCAGCTCATCAATAACAGAATGTGCTACCTCGTACGCCACTACGCGCTCTGGCCGATCAAGTGAACGTAGGTGAATATCTCCAAGCCCTTCTACAGAAATAACCGGGGTCGGTGTGGACCTTGTTTTAAATCCGATGCCCCACTCTGTCAGCATCTCAGGAATCTTCGCCTTTACCGTCATATTTACCAGATCATACGTTGGTAAATAGTAGGCGGCATTTGATCCAGGGTTCTCCTGCATCTTTAAAAGGATTCTGGCAATGGCGGCGTGGGTTTTACCAGCACCATACCCGGCAACAAAAGCCGGGAATCTTGACTCAGACTTCAGGAATGATATCTGTGGCTCACTTAGCGGTATGGCTTGTGAAGCTGATTGTTGGCGCTTCTGCCTGCTTTTCTTCACGCTCACGTTTCATATCCCCGTCAATATGGCTCATGGTCTTAATTGCGCTGATAACATCGCTTGGCTTGCTTTCTGGGTCATCTACAATCTCCTGAAGCTTCAGCATTTTCAGCCTGTATACAGCCTCCTCAGGGCTGTTATTGCGCTTCCTTGTTGTTATCTCTTCAGCTATCGCCCTGCGCTTCATCATGCGCCATACGGAAGTATCAGAAGCTTCAATACCAGCCTTTTGGGCTGCTTCTCTGGCATCACCGAAACCACCCACCTGATACCAGTCAATAAACTTGATATCCTGAACGCTTAATGCTTTTCTCTCTCTCATTCTGTCACCCCGTAGCGTTCTTCAATTTCTCGTAATTCAACCTGAAGGCGCAAGTCGTTAGCCTTCGCCTTGTATTCCTTGGCTCCCTCAAGGTTTTTATTGGCTCGCAGTCTTGCCGCCAGCTTTTCAGCCTGAGCCAGCTCTCTTTTCATGTCGGCAAGGGTAAAACTCATTGCTGCTCTCCGTTTATCGTCATGGCCAGAATACGCTTCTTGGTTTCAATGGCTTTCAGCCTGAATACTCTGGCCTGACTGCCTCTGTTTTTCTGCCCCTGGAAGAATGCCCACCGATCCTCCTGGCATCTCAGAAGGTTTTTAAGATCTCTAAGTGTCGGCTGATTCATTACTACCCCCAGATATAGAAAAGGGGGCCTGAACCCCCTTCTGTTATGCCCTTAATCGCCCTAACAGAAGCTTGAGTCAAAGCTGCTGTCAAAGCTCGGGCCTATGGCTTTCCCGTTGCTGGAGCCGCGAGGAACGCTACCGGTACATTCTTCCGGGAGAATTTCCGCCCCCAGTTAGCAGGAAGCGCCAGTTCTGCCAGCGTTGGGGATTCTCCTGTCACAGTCGTGTTTTTCCATGTCCACCCCAGTGGATGAATAGAGAATGTTTTCCTGGTGACAAGGGTTTCTACGCCGCCACCGTCACCGCCGAGTGCATCACGTTGGGTCTCTACCGGGTTCTTGGGATTGCCCATACCGTAACCGAACGCGCCTGGAGCAATCAGAGCGGAAATATAATTCGCTCCATCCTTAGGCATCAGGTCAGACACGATAAGGCGCATACCTGAGACAGTAGGTACTGTCATACTGTCGTCAGAGGGACGCAGGTATTCGATTTCCCGGTTCTTCCTGAACTGCTTGGCAACGTCAGAATGAACAACCATTGTTGTAAGATCGGCCGCCATGTCTCCCATTGTGTACCCGGCTTCCACCACGTCATCTATAGTCGTTGCTGTGCCGGTGTGGATCATGTCTCCATCGTTTCCGCCATTGGCTGACGTTTGCTTATTGGAAAGATAGATACCCTTCAGCATTGCAATAACTCTGTGCTCAAGGTGTCGCCGCCAATAAGAATCCGTTCTTTGGGCGATGCGCTGCATAGGGTCGCTTCCTGCCAGTTCGCTGGCCAGATCCGCGGCGCTCCAAGCCTGGTTGGCTCGAATGATGCGCCCTTGCATGGTTTCCGCCGTTACCTGCTTTGGTGTCGCCTTACTGTCATGCTTTCCGCTGGAATAGTTGGGGTCAAGCTCTGCCCCTTGTAGATCCTTCCAATAGGGAACTTCATACAGGTTCGCAGTACCAGACGCGCCCTGCTGAATGATGTTGTTTTTTACCAGCGCCCCAGAATCAAAGAACGCGGTTTTCTCTGCGATATCCTCAGCGGAATATTCCAGCCAATTATCTGGAATGATTACGTTTTGCAGTGAGTCAACGCCTGCCATTATTTAAGCCCATAGTTGTTTTGTTGCTGTTGGCTGGCTGGCCGCTGACCAGTTCCGCTCGTTGGGGCCTGACCACCAGAAGCGCGGCTTCTGATAATCACTGCTGCAAAGTCCGGGTTCTCTTTAATGGACTTTTCCCAATCATCGCGGTTTTCCAGTTTCTCGCCTGCTGGAGAGAAGTATTCGACGGTATAAGCCCCGTCTTCGGCTTTGTTGACACGCAATGTCATGGCCAGTGCTGCTTTAGTAACGACGGCAGACTGAGGCATAACATGATTCTCGATCAGTGAATCAAGTGCTTTCGTCTTTGTGTCTTCTGCTGACTGGCGGTCTCTGTCGTCAATGCTTACCCGCAGGGTTTCATTTTCTCCAGATAGCTCGGTAACTTTTGCCCTGGCTGTTTTGAGTTCAGACAATAGCTCGTCACGCTTCGCCTCAAGCGCGCTAACTGATTTCTGAAGCTCTTCTACTGTCTGTTCACTCATAACTAATACCTGACTAAATTACTCAGGCTTTCTTATACGCTTAAGCGGGTATTTATGCAAGTTATTGCTATAGATATGCAGTTTTATGAATGGTTGTCGCGCGGTGTGTGAAATCTGGAAGGATTGTCTGGGGATAGTGCTGTTCTGTGCAGGCTGGCGCATGATTCCAGTCTGGAACCATCAAGCCTTAAACGCATGGATGGTCAGATTTTCCGACCATCTATTTTTCCTCAATCTCCAGACAAAAAAAAACCCCATCCGAAACCGGCGGGGCTGTATATCAATCACCAAGTAGTGAGTCGCTATTATGAATGGTTATTCATCTTTTGTGAATATCTCTTTTTCCTCATCCTCTCCCAGTCGTTCGACCACCGCCTTGATTCTCCTGGACAACTCCCTGTCCACGTCCATCATCGCCAGGTGGGAACCGCTATCGAATGCCTCATATGCTATTTCATGCATCCTGGCTCGTTCTTCCAGTCTGGCGGCGATTTGTGTCAGTTCTTGAACGTTGTTCATGGTTTGTACTGCTCTATGATCTTAGATGTCACCCCACCCATAAAACCTATTATACAAAATGGTGGGGGGGGGGCTGTTGCTTGGTAGCCTCACCTCTGCAATCTGTGTAAGGGATTTATCGATTGAGGCGCTTTCTCTTTAACACCTCTCCACTGGTTTTCCTTACACAACCTTGCGAGGCGAGGCACGATTACTCCTGTGAAATCAGGCGTAGAGCGTCGTCCTCGTCCTGGCTAACCAGCTCCCTTTCTATCAGTTGGTTAAGCGTTCTCCCGAAGTTCTTCTGCTTACCACCCTGAGCCTTGAAGTCATCAAGAATAACTTGTCTGTTCGTTGGCTCTCCGCTTGCTGCCCTTGACCTGATAGCCTGTAGAACCGCCTCCTGGTTCCCTGTTAGCTTCACTGGCTTGTCGTCCTCAATCTCTGGCGGCTCCTTGCCCGTTGTCGATGGAACAAGGGTAGTAACTTCATCCCCGTCTTCATCGTGCATCAGAAAGCGCGTAGCCATGTCGAACGCCTGCGTTGGTTGAGGCTCACTGTCTTTTGCCTTTGTGCATGAAAGGGTGTAATACATCCCTTTATCAGGTCTATCTACGCGGTATTCAAAATCACAAGCACCTCTCAGGGCTGAGGATCCGCGTGCATCCTTTTTCTCATCCTTCCCGGTGTGATGAACAACGATCACAGAAGCCCCTGTTGCTGCCTTTATCTTGTCGCATCCAGCAACAAATAGATTCATGTCGGCTGTTCTGTTCTCATCAGCCCCACCGAAGCACCTAGCCAACGTATCAACAAATACCGCCGACACCTTTTCGCCCGTTTCATCCTGAATTCTAATCACCGTATTAATCAGCATTGATACTTGTTCATAGCTACCAATGAATACCGGTACGCTTATTGAATAAAGCCAATCAACTTGTTTTCTGTTGTTGTATGTAATCTGCCACCCGAGCGCGCGACGCTTTACCCCTAGACCGCCTTCTGCTGCAACGTACAAAACCGGAGACTTTACGCACCTGTTCCCATTCCATTCTCTGCCAGACGCTATAGACGATGCCCAGCTAATAGCATGGAATGATTTAAATGACTCTGAAGCCCCATAAATAACGCCGAATGACGATTCAGGGATATATTTTTTTACCGTCCAGTTTATTTTTTTATCATATCCATCTGTGATGTTTTCATAAGGAAAAAAATCAGACGTACCACCATATGCCGGGTTTCCTGCGTCCGCTGGTATTTCAGCCTCATCGATGTCTGAATACTCTGGCCTAATGTATTCTACCGATTCATTGGCCGCCTTTTTTTCTTTTCGGCTTGACGCTCTATCGGTTGTTGGATTGATTGACATTCTTTCACGCCTTGAAAGGTCTGATTCAGGCGCGGCTGAAACCATGCTTAAAGCCTCGCTTAATGCGGCTCGACCTACGTCAATGCTTTGTCTGCTACTCATCACGCTCCCCATTCTTCAGAATTTCTTCGAGTATTTCTGCCGCCTCATCAGCTTTTCTGGCTTTGTTTAGCCATTCTTCCCGCTCTTTATCAGGCTTGTTTTTGTTTGTCGAAATAAACCGATAAGAAACACTGGCATCAAGAAGCGCTAGCAAGCACACCTTAATAAATTCACGCTGCGTCATCACTTCACCGCCCTATAAAGCTTTGCCAACCCTTCACGATGCGCCGCCATTCTGCTGGCCTTGCGCGCTGATCTTGCGCCTTTGAAGCGTTCGACCTTGGCCTTGTAATCAAGCCATTGTTCCCAGGTGGGTTCTTTACTGGTTGACCAGCAATGATTAACCCAGAAATTGAAAGCCTCTGCTGGCCAGTCTGCTGGGTAGAATTTCCGCTTCATGTTGCGGTAATGGGATGGGGCTACAATCATTGTCCAGCCCTCCAAGCTTTCAAAAGCCCTTCAAAGACTGGTTTGGATACCGCGCCGGCCAGTTCTGAAAGCTGGCGGGGTGATAGGGTGCTTACGTCAATCAAGCGCATTGTGTATACTTCCGGGGTCATTACTGACTTCCTCGTTTGTGGTGACTGCCTGCCCGATCTGGTCGCCAAACTCTGGTCGGGTGGGTTCACTCCGTTATTTAAGCTTCAAGCTTTCCTGTCCATGCTCCGCTATATAGCGCTTCACGAACTCCCTGATAACCTGTGCAGCGTGCCTGTCATTCTCATAACAAGCCTTCTGGAAGGCCGCCCTGAGTTCTTCAGGCATTCGCACGGCAAGCATTACATCCTTCGACATAAATTCCCCTGTATGTGTTACGGCGTGAAAACTTTAAGTTAACTATGCGTTATACACAAACAAAGGATTTCTATCAGGATTAGACCATCCATAGCCTGAAGCTATTAACACCACAAAAAAAAGAAGTCAGTTGTCTAAATAGGTGCGCCCAAATCTGGACGCGTCTATATGGCTGGATTAATGGACTGTTCCCTGATCGCCCATCAGGTCGTCATAACAGCCTTCTATAGCGTTCTCGAAACCGTCAAGGTGTGCCAGTGCCCCAGCGGTAGCGAATAGCAGAGCCGACGTTATCAGCGGGTTAATGTTCATTGCCTTCACCATGTCGTCATGGCCGATAATTTCTTTCAGAACCGCGCTAGCAAAAGCGGTTGCATCAGCCTCTACGCCTACCTGTCCATCATCGTCTACATATGCAAGCCCCAATTCCTGAAGCTTTGTCGTAACCCTCCGACAGAAGTCGTTAAATGTGATTTCTCGCTTCTCTGGAAACTGAATAACCTGGCTCATTGTGCTGCCTCTGCTTCTGCATTGGTGGTAAATGTCGGTTGACGTTCAAGCCATAGACGCAGGTCGCTTACCTTGTAACGGACTGACCGACCGATCCTGAAAAATGGGGGTGCTGGTACCCCTCGAAGCTTTCCGTCTACTCTGGATTTATGCAGATCGCCTTCTGCCACATGAAGCTTAAAGGCTGCCTCACTGGTGCTGACAGACAGTCTGGGGATGGTGGTTGGATTGGTGCTTGTCATGCTGCCCCCTGTGGTGTGTGCTGGTGTGAGGGCTATTGTGGCGGGGTGTTTTGGTGGTGTCTGGGAGTTTAACGGCTACTTATGGGAGTCCCAAAACTCACTTAGTTTCTTTCTTGCTCTATCGCTTGATAATCCTGTCTGAGTGGTTTTTGATTTTAGTTCTAGTAGCAAGTCCTGTATTCCATTACAGCTGGGTCTTCCATTGCGCCATTGAAGCTCGTTGTCGTGTGCTATTCGCTCCATCATTAGCTTAACCAGGTTCGGAGGTATCGCCTGGCTATCCTCTTCTGGCTGCTCTATATCAGACCTTTTTACCCTAACGTCATCAACGCTTACGTCTGTCCCATCCCAGTAAGCGGGGACATCAAAAGACATGATGCAAGAAGAGTCGATGTGATAATACGAGCCTTCAGCCTTGTATACTTCATAAACGGCATCAGGGATTAGCTCGTAGTGGCCACCAATGGTGTCATACTCAACAGTGCCGCACGCTTCAGGATTGCATGGCTGGTAAGGATTGCATGGCCTTGTAGGGCAGTCAGGTATTGCTTCTCTGGGGATATAAATAAAAGCCCCGATCCTTTCTTCTAAAATCGCCTGAACTATGTCGTCAACACACGCGCCAGAAAGCGACGACGCTCTCAGAATAGAAACATATTCCGATTTGATCATATCCCCGCCACCGCCTGCTTCTTCAGTTCATCGTTGGTATGCAGGTATCTGGCCGTAACGTCCAGTGATGAATGCCCCATCAGGTTCTTGATTGTCACAAGGTCAACCCTGTTGTGTGCGAGCCTGGTGCCGAACGTGTGGCGAAACCAGTGCCAGCTCAACCCGGCTATGCCAGCCTTATCTCCGATCCTGGCGACAACCTTATTCAGCCCGTCTTTGTCGAACATCCTACCGGTAACAGGTGAAGGAAATACAAGATCAGTTGGGCAAGTCTTTTTTATCCATGCCGATAGCATTGTATGGGCTGTGTCGTTCAGTGGTATTCGTCTTGTCTGGCCAGACTTGGCGGCTGAACCTCTAACAGTGATGATCCGGTTGTCCAGGTCAACGTCAGAAACCTTTAATTTGTATATCTCACCTCTTCTCAGCCCCGTTTTAATGGCAAGCATTACCATAGCCTTTATATAAGCCTTCTGAGGCTCTACAAGAGGCCTTTGCTCTGACCTATCCAACCGTACTACCTTGCCCTCAAAGTCTCCGCTATGGGCTTCTATGGCGGCCATTAGTCTTGATTCTGCGTCTTCAGATAGGTATTTGTAGGCTTGGTTCTTGTCTATCTTTAGTTGCTTCACGTCGGACATAGGGTGACGGTCTATCAGACCAGCCTTTAAAGCCTTTGTCAGTACTCCGCGTAATGACTCAAGGTAGCGATTGGCTCCCGATGGTTTTCCAGGGTAGGCACGCTTCCACTTCTCCAGGCTGATAGCTGTAATACTGCTCATGGGTTTATCAAGGTAATCAGCAAACTGGAGTTCAACGTTGTATATGACTGTCTTGGCTGTCTTCTCTGGTGTTACTTCCTTGTATCCACCATGAAGGAATGCTCTCAATGTGCTCTGCTTCTGGCGCTCAATAGCGACCTTTCTGGCTTGCTTCTCTGCCTGTGGGTCAATGCCCTTAACTATCCGGCCTCTAAGCTCTATGGCCTGCTTACGGGCTTCTGCTGTGGTTATATCGCCCCACTTGCCTATGGATAGAGTTTTGCTTTGTCCATCTGCTTTGTACTTCAGGTAGAAAAACTTTCCGGTACCTCTGGCCAGTACGTAAAGGCCAGATATTGAACCGTCTGACAGCCTGCCAGACTCCAGCTTTTTTACAGCCGTATCGGTTAGGTTCTTACTCATGGTCACTACTCCGGTACCCCCGTGGTACCCCCTGTAAACAGAAACGGGAAACCATAGGGCTAATACACAAATATCGGTTATCACCTACAAAAGCCCCGTATATCAAGGGCTTCAGGCATTAATTATATTATGTCGTGTAGTGTACCGTAGTGCTGAAAAGATGGGAAATCTACATTCGTAATGAGAAGGTCGGGGGTTCGACTCCTCTTACCGGCACCACCGTCGTTTCATAGAACGTTCCCATACACAAGCATGGGAACGAGTAGTTTCAGCTAGCTGGAGTCCGTTCACGCCAAAGCCTGGCGCACCTCCTCAAACTCCGCTGAAATGGCTTCATCAGGGCTTGAAGAGATCAGGCTGACCACAACGATAACGATGGAGGCAAACAGCATACCGGGCACAATTTCATACAGTTCAAAAATACCGCCGGTCATTTGCTTCCAAACCACCACGGTAACGCCGCCCACAATAATGCCCGCCAAAGCGCCATTACGGTTCATCCGCTTCCAGAACAGGCTGAACATCAGAGCCGGTCCAAATGCCGCTCCGAAGCCCGCCCAGGCATAAGACACCAATCCCAGTACAGAACTGTCCGGCGTCATGGCCAGAAACATCGCCGCCAGGGCGATCACCACCACGGAAATTCGCCCGACCATCATCACTTCTGACGAGCTGGCATCTTTGCAGAACACTGCCTTATACAAGTCTTCAGCCAGGGCCGACGATGAAACCAGCAACTGGGAATCTGCGGTACTCATGATGGCTGCCAGGATCGCAGCCAGCAGGATACCAGCCACCACCGGATGGAACATGGCGTTCACCAGCACCATGAAAATGGTTTCCCCATCACCAAGGGCAACATTCTGGCCACTGATGTACAGCAGACCCACCAACCCCGCCATAATGGCACCCGCCATGGAAAGACCACTCCAGGTCACCGCAATCCGTCTTGCTGTAGGCACATCGGACTCAGAGCGAATACCGGCAAAACGAGCCAGAATATGGGGCTGCCCAAAGTACCCCAGTCCCCAGGCCGCCAGAGAAACAATGGCAATCCAGCTCAGGGCCTGGCCGTTGGCATCGGTCCAGGGGTCAAGTAACTCGGGATTAATGGCCCCCAGCTGATCCATGAGCGAAGCATCCGCAGGCGCTCCCTGCAAAGCAATAACGGGTACCACCACCAGCGCCGCCGCCATTAACAGCCCCTGAACCAGATCCGTCCAGGACACCGCCAGGAAACCACCAAACAGGGTATAGGAAATAATGCATAAAGCTCCGGCCATCACCGCCCATGAATAGTCCAGGCCAAAGACCGTTTCAAACAACTTGCCACCGGCCACCAGGCCAGAGCTGGTGTAGAAAAGGAAAAACAGCAGAATAAAAAAGGCCGACACCACCTGCAGCATCCGGGAATTATCCCGAAACCGGTTGGTAAAAAATTCCGGCAGGGTCAACGCATTACCCGCCTTGACGCTATAAACTCTCAGGCGTCGCGCCATCAGCAACCAGTTCAGCCAGGTGCCCACTAACAAGCCACCGGCCAGCCAGAATGCTTCAAAACCGGCAGCAAAAGCGTACCCGGGAAGCCCCAGTAACAGCCAGCCACTCATATCAGAAGCGCCGGCACTGAGGGCTGCAGGCCAGGGGCCCAGTGCCCGCCCTCCCAGAAAATAGTCTTCTGATCCGCCAGTGCGCTTCCAGGCTGAATACCCGATCAATAACAGAATCACCAGGTAGGCCCCAAAGGTGCCAATAATGGCAACGGAGTTTTCCATCATAATCATTCCCCTTCCTATTCTTGTTTTTCTACAGCCTCCCTTCCCTGGAAGGCTGAACGGCAATGGATCAAAAATTGTTATTGCACACGGCTGATACCCACAGTAAACCAGAAAGCCCGGCCTGGAAAGCCTTCCCCCCTATCCAGTCAGGCTGCTAGCCGTTGAATAACCTTTCTACTGGCCGATAAACCGCTCAACCCCCTACCGAATTGTCACCACCCCAGTGGAGAGAGGATTGGAACCGACTGACCGGCCAGGCCGTCCTGCACACACGACTCCACAACCGAAGGATGAAAAGAAACCTGTCCGGCCAAAAGCGGCAGGGAAAACACGTCCGCCCGCCGCCCCTTCTCCGGAAAGCGACAAACCACTGCTCCATACCCGTAAAGCAGGCAAAGTATCTTCCAGCAAGCCACCCCTCAAACAAGAAGGCAGTACCCACCTGCCCTCTCCAGAACACAACAGGGCCACTCTGGAGTCCATGGCCTGTGCAGTGCTGTCAGAAACGGCTTTACCTGGGGCCAGTGACCATTTTGATACAGGGGCATTCCTCTTTGAGGCTGGTGCTCGGGAAATCCATCAAATTGATCAAATGTCAGAGCAATTGCTCAGGCAATACCGTCCGGAGCAACTCCTTTCCCTGCTCACACAACTGAAAAACCTGGACCATGGAGAACCGGGAAAACCACGCAAAGCGCTGAAACACAGTTTTTTTATCCGAACCGCCCTGCTGCAGGCCAGTGAGAAAAGCGGCGCAGGCCTGACTTCCTGGGAGGTGTACACTCACCCAGCTCCACAAACCGGGATGTCCAATGGGGCTTTCTGGAAATGGCTGGAAAAGCCGGACAGCTGGATTCCGGAAGCCCAGTCCATGGCCAGGAAGTACACGGAAGTAACGTATATCAAAGCGATGGAACAGATGAAAGCCGATACCACTCACCAGGTGGTCGCCTACAAGGGAGGGTTTGGTGCCGGAAAAACCAGTCACATTGAAGCCACTTATCAGACGGCTGAAGGCCAGGGGGCGGTGACGGACAGTATTATCAGCTCAGACAATGCGAAAAAAGCACTGAGAAAATCCTCCACCCTCTCCCACCATGCGGTACATAAACAAGCATCCAATATGGCTTTCAACCTGCTGGACGGAATGATCAAGGGGCGACTGTCCGGCACTATTATCTTCGACTCAGCGCTGTCAGATGCTGACGATGTCTTAAGCCTGATGAAAAAAGCAGAAGCCGCTGGACGCTCTCTGAAAGTGGTGGATATCACCCGCAACGACACTGCCAGAGCGCTGGCGGTTCTGGCCAGGTCAGTGGCGGGAGAAGCCCCCAGAATGCCCGCAAAAACCTTCCTGAACAGCGCTGAAAGGGATCGACAGGGGCGCCCTGATTGCATGAATCGGATTCTTGAAAGCCAACCTGCAGGAGACCTCTCTCACACCTATGAACTCTACTGCTGCAATGAGCTCGGAAGTGACCGGCAACGTATTGCCACCCTGAAGTCGGACCATCAGCTGGAGTGGAACCCTGCGCTTACGGCGGCGGAAATCAACCAGCGTCTGGCTAACGAAGGGATACGATTCAACCCGTCATCAGGAACCTTTGAATCCATACCCAGTTACAAGCCCTGGTCGAAAAGAATGGCGGAGCGGCTGATGAAACCGGTTGGCATGCTGTTGGAATTACTGACCAATGATGTGAAACAGCCGTTGAGAGAACAATTCATACAACGAACCATTCACACCCGCCCCCAGAAAGACTACCCGAAAACGGCAGAGGAACTGTATCAGGCGCTCTCTCCGGAGATTCAAAAAGCCCTGACCCCCACTGCCTTCGAACAGGCCTTTGACCTTCTGAATGAAAACAGCCAGAAAAGATTGGAAGAGGCATTCTGGAAATCCATCCATACCCAAAAGCCACTCACCTACCTTGATCTCCCCGCCCTGTTTGCCCTTGAGATTAATCAGCAGCTTCTGGCTACGCCCCCCGCCTGGAAGGCGTAACCTTACTTCCTTCGGGAAAAACCTGCTCCCGGGCAATCACCCATTCCCCAACGACAGCAAAGTGGCATTGCCGCCGACAGCCGTCGTATTGACAGTGATGGTTCGCTCAGTGGCAAACCGGGTCAGGTAGTTGGGGCCTCCCGCTTTTGGCCCTGTGCCGGACAGGCCCTGGCCACCGAAGGGCTGCACGCCGACCACAGCACCGATCTGGTTCCGGTTGATATAAACATTACCCGCTTTTACCCGCTCCTGAATGAACTGAGCCGTCACTTCATTACGGCTGTGAACCCCCAGGGTCAGGCCATAGCCGGTGTTGTTGATCTGGTCGATAACGGCTTCCAGCTCATCAGCCCGGTAACGAATCACATGGAGAATCGGGCCAAACTGTTCCTTCTCCAGTACACCGATATGATCAATTTCAAAGGCTACCGGCGCAACAAAATAGCCATCACGACAGGCTCCGGATAACTCACACTCCGCCAGCAACTTTCCTTCCTGTTTCATGCGCTGAATATGAGCCTGCAGGCCGGAACGGGCTTTTTCATCAACCACAGGCCCGAGATCCGTTTTATGCAAACTGGGATCACCA
This sequence comes from Endozoicomonas sp. Z74, assembly GCF_057680865.1. Classification (NCBI taxonomy): domain Bacteria; kingdom Pseudomonadati; phylum Pseudomonadota; class Gammaproteobacteria; order Oceanospirillales; family Endozoicomonadaceae; genus Endozoicomonas; species Endozoicomonas sp. Z74. The sequence goes on along the minus strand of NZ_JBLYZI010000021.1, from coordinate 41,820 downwards.
ACGAACAGCTCAGCCATGGCCCCTTCAAGCAACTCCAGCACCCGCCCGGCAATATCCTCCTGAAGATAGAGCACCCTGAGTGCAGAGCAGCGCTGGCCAGCACTGCCAAAGGCGGACATCACTACATCCCGAACCACCTGTTCCGGCAACGCCGTGGAGTCCACAATCATGGCGTTCTGCCCACCGGTCTCGGCAATCAGCGGCACTATGGCTCCAGACCTGCTGGCCAGGGCCTGATTGATCACCCGGGCCGTTTCGGTAGAGCCGGTAAACGCCACTCCGGCAATCCGGGAGTCCAACAGCAGCCGGTTGCCAATTTCCGAACCGCTGCCCGGCAGCAACTGAATCGCACCGGCAGGAATTCCTGCCTCCAGCATTAACTCAACCGCCCTGGCGGCAATCAGGCTGGTCTGTTCTGCCGGTTTGGCAATCACCGTATTCCCGGCTGCCAGTGCTGCGGAAACCTGCCCAAGGAAAATGGCCAGGGGAAAGTTCCAGGGACTGATGCAGAGAAACACCCCACGACCGGACAGCCAGAGTTCATTGGACTCTCCGGTAGGGCCAGGCATCACCAGTGGCCGGGAAAAACGTTCCCGGGCCTGCCCCGCATAATAACGGCAGAAGTCCACCGCTTCCCGAACCTCATCAATAGCGTCATGGAGGGTTTTCCCCGCCTCACGATGACACAGGGCTACCAGTTCTTCCCGATGTGTTTCCAGCAAGTCCGCCAGGGACTCCAGCCCTTTGGCCCGCACTTCCACGGCAGTGCTGTTCCAGGAGACAAATGCGGAAGTCGCCACTGCCAAAGCCTGCTCGATTTCCGGTTCACCGGCCCAGTGCAGACTGCCAGCGGTTTCACTGGCCTGATAGGGACAGACCACTTCAAACACCCTGTCTGTGGCCACCTGCTGGCCATTAATCACCGGCCCTTTGTGCCAGCTGCGCCCCATAAAGCCCTTTACTTTTGCATGGAAGGCCTGCCACTGGCAGTCAATATCCAGGTTGATCCCTGATGAGTTTTTTCGACCACCCCCAAAGATGGAAGGGGGAAGGGGGATCCGGTCATTCCCCAGGCTACTGTGCCCCTCAAGGATCTCTGCCGGGTGATGAACCAGGTCCGCCACCGGTGTCCTGGCATCCACCAGCCGGTGAACAAAGGAAGAGTTGGCCCCATTTTCCAGCAGCCGCCGAACCAGGTAGGGCAGCAGGTCTTTGTGACTGCCCACGGGGGCATAGATCCGGACCGTTTGCTGCTCTTTTTCCAGTACCCGGTTGTACAGAGCATCCCCCATGCCATGGAGTCTCTGGAATTCATAGTCTTCCCGCCCTTCCTGCTCTGCCATGATCAACACGCTGGCCACAGTATGGGCATTGTGGCTGGCAAACTGGGGGTAAATTTTCCCCTGCCCACCCTGCCCCAGCAGAAAACGGGCGCAGATCAAATAAGCGACGTCGGTAGCTTCTTTCCGGGTATAGACGGGATAACCTTCCAGCCCCTGCTGCTGGCAGAGCTTGATCTCACTGTCCCAATAGGCGCCTTTCACCAGTCGCACAGGAATGAGGTCACCCTGTTCCCGGGCCAGAGCTGACAACCAGCACAACGTCGGCAACGCCCGTTTGCCATAGGCCTGGACCACCAGCCCAAAGCCTCCCCAACCCTGGCAGTCGGGATGGCGGTAGAGCTTCTCAAACACCTCCAGAAACAGCTCATGGCGGTCCTGCTCTTCCGCATCCATGGTAACGGCCACATTACCTTCACGGGCCTCCCGAATCAGCTCCAGAACCGAAGGCACCAGTTCCTTCATAACCCGCTTCTTCTGGGCCGTTTCATAGCGGGGATGCAATGCGGACAGTTTGATTGAAATACCGGGCCGGGTACCGTTCCCGGGATCGGGCTCAGCGGCCACCGACCGGATTGCCTCAAGATATTCCTGGTGGTATTTCCGGGCATCCGACCCGGTTAATGCAGACTCCCCCAGCATGTCAAAGGAGTAGGTATAGCCTTTTTCCCGGGGCTTCTGGCCGTTTTTCAGGGCTTCCTCAATGGTTCGGCCCAGTACAAAGTGGCGCCCCATGACTTTCATGGCCTGATTCACGGCCTGTCGGATCACGGGCTCCCCCAGACGATTCACCAGCCGCCCGATAATCCCGCTGGAAGAGCCATCCTCGCTGGCATCCAGGGAGACCACCTTGCCCGTCAGCAGCAACCCCCAGGTCGAAGCATTGACCAGCAGTGAGTCACTCTGACTCAGGTGCTTTTTCCAGTCAGCAACGCTGAGCTTGTCCCGGATCAGAGCATCCGCAGTCTTCGCATCCGGTATTCTCATCAGGGCCTCGGCCAGGCACATCAGCAGAATCCCCTCCCGGGTATCCAGGCTGTACTGCAACAGCAAAGCGTCAATCATATGAATGGCATTGTCACTGGCCCGCACCGCCTCAATCAGGGAGGATGCACGACTGGCAATAACAGGATACTGGGCGGAGTCCGGTTCCATAATCTCAAGCAGCTGTTGCAGCCACGGGTTTTCATCGACAGCATAGTGTGGGGAAATGTGCTGCCAGAGCGCCTCAGGGCTCTGGCTGACAAAGGCGGGAGTGAATGCATCAATGGCCTGGAACATGCCCGTCTCCTTATTCCGGAAACCAGGCGGGCTGGCCCTCCTGTTTCCTGTTTTTGTTCTTACAACAACCGCTATCTGTTGCATCAGATAGCGGCAAAAGAATGTCCATCTCGACAGAATAGAATGAACGGGTCAGTCTTTTCCGTCGCGCAGCAGAATTCTATCATTGAATTACAAAGTTGACCGCAACCCAACACCTTTGTCGTTTGCATAGAGCCGATTGCTCTCGAGCGCCTCAATAAGTTAGAACCCCTGTTCTACTCAGCTCGGCCAGTTTTTCCTGCCATTGAGCCACATTCCCCACCTGAGCCTCAATCCAGTCCGGGTTGTAGCAGGTATCCAGGTAGCGCTCACCGCTGTCACACAGCAGCGTCACCACCGAACCGGTTTCTCCCCGGCTTTTCATTCCCGAGGCAATTTGCAGGGCACCGTAAAGATTGGTACCGGTGCTCGGCCCGGCCTTTCTGCCAAGAATGGTTTCCAGCCAATGGATGGTTGCAATCGCTGCCGCATCGGGAATACGACGCATTTCATCAATGACTCCGGGGATAAACGAGGGCTCCACCCTTGGCCGGCCGATGCCCTCGATTCGGGATCCCTGGTCAATGGTCAGGCTGCTGTCACCGCTCTGGTAGTAATCCATAAACACCGAGTGATCCGGATCCACCACACACAGTTTGCAGTTCAATTTCTGATAGCGGATATAGCGACCAATCGTGGCGGAGGTGCCCCCTGTTCCGGGGCTCATCACCACCCAGCTGGGCACCGGGTGAGGCTCAGCCCTCATCTGGCGGAAAATGGAATCGGCAATATTATTGTTGCCCCGCCAGTCCGTGGCCCGCTCAGCATAGGTGAACTGATCCATATAATGACCGTTCAACTCTTTAGCCAGGCGGTGGGACTCCGCATAGATCTCACTGGAGCAATTCACCAGGTGGCACTGGCCGCCGTAAAATTCAATCTGCCGGATTTTTCGGACCGAAGTGGATCTTGGCATTACCGCGATAAACGGCAGGCCCAGCAGCCGGGCAAAATAGGCCTCAGACACCGCGGTACTGCCAGAAGAGGACTCAATAATCGTGGTTCCCTTGTTCACCCAGCCATTGCAGAGCGCATAGAGAAACAGGGAGCGTGCCAGGCGATGCTTCAGACTTCCGGTTGGATGGGTGCTCTCATCCTTAAGGTAAACATCAACCCCCGCCAGGGAGGGCAGATCCAGCTTGATCAAATGGGTATCCGCACTGCGCTGAAAATCCGCTTCGATCTTGCCAACGGCCTCATTGACCCACTCATGGCATCTCATGATGTTCTCCCCGACTTCTGACCTGTTTCTGAACCCTGACACCTAAAACCGGTTGCGCTCAGGGGTGACTGTTGATTTATAAAAAGTACGACAGTATCAATCAGCCATAGTGTATGACGTTTGCCGAAGAAAAGTATTTCATTTCAACCTCCAATACCGGCGGCTGAAGAAATAATTTTTCATACCCATACAAAAATTAGAAAATCATTCCTGCAGCCTTGGCCTGGAATTTCTTATACCCTATGAAAACAGCCACCCTGGCGATACATCAGGACAATTAATCTTTTATGAACATCTATCTGGTCGGCGGTGCAGTCCGGGACAAGCTGCTGGGGCTCCCGGTAAAAGACCGGGACTGGGTGGTAACAGGAACCACCCCTCAGGCCATGAAACAACAAGGCTATCAGCCCGTAGGCCGGGATTTTCCAGTGTTTCTTCACCCACAGACCAAAGAAGAATATGCCCTGGCCCGTACCGAACGAAAATCCGGTCATGGCTACAGCGGGTTTACTTTCCACGCCTCAGAGGAGGTCACCCTGGAAGAGGATTTAATGAGGCGTGACCTGACCATCAATGCCATGGCTGAAGACGAACAGGGGCAGATCATTGACCCCTACGGTGGCCAGCAGGACCTGGCCAGTAAAACCCTTCGCCACGTGTCCACTGCCTTTATGGAAGACCCACTTCGCATTCTGAGAGTGGCCCGCTTTGCAGCCAGGCTCCATCACCTGGGGTTTGTCATTGCCGATGAAACCCTTGGACTGATGTCCGATATTGTCGCCAGCGGGGAAGCCTCCTACCTGGTCGCCGAAAGGGTATGGCAGGAAACCCTGAGAGCATTGATGGAACCGTCACCCCAGATCTATTTCAAGACCCTGGAGCAATGCGGCGCATTGAACGTCATCATGCCGGAAATCCAGGCCTTCCAGACCAATGGAACCCCATACCGGACTTTGGAGAAAACAGCCGCAGCCAGAGCCAGAAGCACCCTCCGGTTTGCCAGCCTGTTTTCTTCGCTCTCTTCTTCACTGCATGGCCCAGGCTCTGAACCTGAAACCGCGGAAACCCTTGTCCGAACCATGACCGCCAGGATGCGTCTGCCCAACGAGTTTTCAGAAATTGCCCTGTTGACCGTGCAACAGCTTTCGTCTGCTCTTGAAGTGTTGCCTGCCCCCACGGCAGAAAGCGTCATGACGCTGTTTGAGAACACCGATGCATTCCGCCGCCCGGAACGGTTTGCTGATTTCATCGAGGGCGTAAAGCTGTGCCATGACCTACTGTCCAGCTCATCGGTCAATCAGGCACTTTCGTGGTTGCAGGCATGCCGGGCCATTCATGCCCGGACACTGGTTAAACAGGGGCTTAAGGGAAAAGCGGTGGGTGAGCAGTTGCGAAAGCTTCGGGTGGATGCTCTGGCAGCCCTGATTGCAAACAAACCCTCAGGCTGACTCCAGAAACGTGATCTGACTCAATGAGAGAGGGCGCCGCCGAATTTATAATGATAGTTTGTTCATTATGATAAATTGCTCTGCCTCGCGCCTCTGACTTCTATCATCAGTGACAGCCCAGAACCCACCCAGAAATCCCCAAGGCTCAAATCGCTGGAGATATAACGTGCCTCTGAGCCTGCCCCAAACCAACGTCTACTGACAAGACTTAAAGACCACGGATTCGCTTTGCTAAAAAAACTATTCTCTCTGGCAGCTGCTCTTTCAATCAGCAGCTCGGTTTTCAGCAGCTACGCTATCGCAGAAAACACGACAGTGCCCGACATCCCTTTTTTTGATCATACCCTTCCGATAGAACAGCGCCTGGATGACATTTCCAAACGGCTGACTCCTGCTGAGAAAGGCCGTATGATTTCCCTGTTCAATCCTGGAGTACCTCGATACGGTCTGAAGTCTTTTACCCCCGGAGAAGCTCTACATGGTTTGACGTCTAAAAACGCGACCACTGTTTTTCCACAGTCTATCGGCCTCGCCGCCACCTGGTCCCCACAAGGCGTTCAACGCATGGGGGAAGCAATTTCTGACGAAGCCCGAGCACAATACCACAACGACCCTGAGGGTTACTGGGATAACCGGGGCATGCCTGGACAGCGTGGACCACTCATGTTCTGGTCACCGGTTGTCAATGTAGCCCGCGACCCTCGCTGGGGGCGAACCCAGGAGGGCTATGGTGAAGACCCGCTGATCAATGGCACGATGGCTACAGCGTTTGTAAAAGGGCTGCAGGGAGATCATCCCGTTTATCTTAAAACAGCGGCGGGAGCTAAACACTTCATTGCAAACAATGAAGAACATAATCGCTTCTCGGGTAATGCTGACATTTCCGAGAAGCAGTTACGAGAATTTTACTTCCCGGCCTACAAGCAAGTGGTCCAGGAAGGCAATGCCAGTATTATCATGACGGCTTACAATGCCCTTAACGGCGAACCCGCGGTCACCAATACATGGCTGGTTCGTGATGTCCTGCGCAATGAATGGGGTTTTAAGGGCCTTGTCATGGCGGATTATGGCTCGGTTCTGCTGCTGACCAAAGGCTACGGCCAAAGCGGTATGGAGGGGCACGCTCTCTACAATAATTCGAGAGGATCCACTGCGGCAGTCATGAATGCAGAAACACTGGACATGGACAACACAGTGGCGTTTCGACGGGAGCTGATGCAAGCCATAAAGACAGGAGCGGTTCCCCAGAAGCAGCTGGACAGGGCATTTCGCAATGTCATGCGCATCGGTTTAAAACTGGGCATGTTTGACCCGGAAGAGTTGTCGCCCTGGAAAGACCTGCCTTTTGACACCCTGGCCAGCTTTAAAGGCCTGGCACTGGAGCTGGCAGAAAAATCGATGGTCTTACTTCAAAATGAGCCAGTCCATGGCAAACCTCTTTTGCCACTGGATAAATCCAGCCTGAAGCGGGTTGCCGTCATAGGCCCCAATGCGGAACGATTGAATTACGGCACATATTCTGGAACAGCAACCCACCCTGTAACCCCCTTACAGGGCATCAGAGACTATTTAGGGGATGAGGTGGACATCATGTACGTGCCCTGGAAAGGCGCCGGTGACAACTTCACTCCTATCGCCATGGATAATATCACCCTACTGGACGACCATGGCATGGGGGTGTGGAAGACAGAGTTTTACAGCAACTCACAGGGGCTCGGTGAACCGGTCACCACTGGTAAAGCACTGCATATCGATGATTCCTGGAAAGAGGATATGCCTCACGAATCCCTTAAAGGCGTCCCCTATGCGGTGCGCTACACAACCACACTTATCCCTCCCCAGGAAGGTCGCTACACGCTCCGCGTAAAACACAAAGGCAGCAGTATCGTGCTGCGTGTCAATGATGTGGTCAAGATGGGTTCGCACGCCCGCAATTACCAGCAGACTCATGAAGTCGAGTTCTACTTCAAGGCCAATCAAACCTATACGCTGGAATTGTTGTCCGGGCGCCCTCGTCATTCTAAAGAACATGAACTGGCATTTGACTGGAAGCTGCCTCAGGAAGAGAGCAGCTTTAAAGGGGACGAATTGAACATTGCCAGGCAAGCGGATGCAGTGATTGCCATTATGGGCTTGTCCACTGACTATGAACGTGAGTCTGTCGACCGTTCCGCCCCCGGCCTGCCGTCCGTGCAAACGGACATGTTGAAACAGGTTGTGAAAGCCAATCCAAACACCGTCGTAGTCTTACAGTCTGGTTCCTCGATTGAAAGCCCCTGGCTGAAAAACAACATTCCAGCCATTCTTCACGCCTGGTACCCTGGTGAACGAGGCGGTGAAGCAATTGCCAATACACTGTTTGGTGACAATAACCCAGGCGGCAAGCTGCCCATAACCTTTGTAAAAAGCTGGGATGACCTGCCTCCATTTAACGATTATGACATCACCAAAGGTCGTACCTATCGATATTTCGATAAAGTTCCCCTATGGAGCTTTGGATATGGTTTGAGCTACACCCGGTTTGATTTTAATCGTCTGAACCTGGACTCCAGATCGCTGACAAAAGGCCAGGCCATTCAGCTGTCCGTTACGCTCACCAATACCGGAGATCGCCAGGGGGACGAAGTCGTACAGGTCTACGTTAAGGACATGTTTGATCGGGCGGATAAACCCATACAGCGACTGATGGCTTTTGAGCGTGTCTCTCTTCCTGCCGGAGAAAGCAAGACCGTCCAACTATCCATTAATGTCGCTGACCTGGCCTACTGGAATGAGCAGGCAAAAGACTGGAGCCTGGGTGATCGTTATGAAATTCGTGTCGGAAATAGCTCAGACAATATCCTGCTGTCCGAAACCATTACTATAAAATGAATACCAGGCTGCACTGACAACCTGGGAAGTTGGGGGGCAGTGCCCTGGCTTTCAAGATCTCTGCAGCAACTCAGCCATCAGAGGACGAAACCAGGGCTCATGAACAACATCAAGGTTCACCGGGCCGGTTTCGCCTCCCTCTGGATGATCCTGAACCAGCAGAATATCCAGATCTGCACGGCATAGCAGCTGGCTTCGATCCCTGCCCAGGGTTTTCTCAACCTGCTTGCACCATTGAGCCAGTTCTTCCGGAAGGATCTGTGACTCAAAACAGGCAACGGCGTTCATATAGTCTGGCGCATCGACACCATGAGCCGGGGTCTGCACCAGCTGACTGACCCTGACCCCATCAAACCGGCTTTCCAGTGCACGAATCATCCTGCGGCAATTGTCGTCAGCCTCATCATTGGAGCCAATACCAATAAAATACCGGTTCACTGTTCTTTATTCCTGAGAGTTGTTCCTGAGAGTTATTACTGAGAATCACTTCCGAAAAAAGCCGCTTCCATCTGGGCCCGGGTTCTTTCACTCCAGACCGTTGCCATGGCACTGGACAGGGCCTTTGGCTTGCGAATTCTGACCCCGACCCGGTCCACCGGATAGTGCTCCATAACCAGGGCAATAATCCCCCCTGCCAGGGCTTCAAGCAGCTGATAACGGGAGGCTTCGCAGAAATGCCGCACTCTCTGGGTGATGGCATCGTAATCCAGGGCATCCTTCAGATCGTCACTGATAAACGCGCGGGTGAAATCGGTGGTCAACTCAAGGTCCAGCAGCAGCGGTTGTGGCGCTTCATGCTCAAACTCGTACACCCCGATCACCGCCTGGGTCTCAATATCTTCAATTCGAACTTTATCCACAGTGTCCACGTTTTCTCTCACTTTTGCTTCCAGAACGGGCCATTATCAACAAACTGCAAACCATTCACCAGATGGCCATTCACCACGACATCCCAGTGCAAGTGGGGGGCAGTGGATCTTCCCGTACTCCCCGAGAGGCCGACAATATAACCCTGACGGACTCTGTCTCCCACTTTTACCAGAATGTCCGACAGGTGCCCATACTGGGTAAAAACCCCCAGACCATGGTCAACCACAACCGCATTACCCAGTAAATACAGCTCACCGGCAAACACAACCTGACCGTCATTGGCCACCGGAATCCGGGTGCCTGTCCAGGCACGAAAATCCGTACCCAGATGGTGAGCAGGCAGCACACCGTTGAACACCCGCTCATTGCCATAACGGCTGGTTATTTTAGAGTCCAGCGGGCGACGGAATGGCTGGCTGAACAGGGGCATTTGCGCTGTTTGCTCATACAGCTGGCCCAGCATCCGTTTCTCTTTCTCCACCCTGAGGCGGTTCTCCGGTGTCAATACCACACGACGGGGATCGACGGTAAGCGCTTCCCGGGGATAGTCCAGGTCCTGAATCCGAATGCGAAAAGCAATAAACCCCACGCCCTGTTGATTTGTGACAAAACAGGACTGCTCCATGGGAGTGGAAAAATAACTGGCCGCAAAAAAAGCCTTCAGCCACGGGTCCCGCCACTGAAAGGGAATGGGCCTGCCCTCACAATAAAGCTCCCTGGGGACAAAGTGAGGGCTTCCGGAAAGATCGGCTTCCAGTTTGACAGCTTCCCCCCGGTTCACCCTGACAACCTGAGTCTTCGCGGATGGCTGAAGACAGGCTTCCTTTTTCATCTCAAGGGCCGCTTGCGAGAGGGCCTCCGCTTTTTCCTCAGAAAGAAGCGGACTTTTCACTGCCGGGGTCAAGCTGCATGCAGACAAAAGAAAGGATAACCCCAGCAGGGTCAGTACAGAAATAACATTCACACTTAAACCCTCATACGGGTAACTACAAAGCGCTTAGTTCAGACCAGTACCCGCCCCGATTCACCCCACCGGCTCAAGGTCCTCCATAGGCCAGCGTGGAACCGGGGCCACTTCCACCCCATCGGCCTGACCTGCAAGAAGTCGCTGACATCCGGCAAAAGCAATCATGGCACCATTATCGGTGCAAAACTCTGGACGGGCATACCTCAGGGTGGCCCCCTCCCGGGCCACCATTTCCTCAAGGGAGGCTCGCAACGACCGGTTAGCACTGACGCCACCGGCGATCACCAGCTGCTTCATACCGGTCTGTTGCAACGCCCGACGGCACTTGATGGTCAATGTGGCCACCACTGCCTCTTCAAAGGCCCTGGCAATATCCGCTCGATCCTGGGCGGAAAGCTCACCATTGTTCTCTTTCCGACACTCTTTCTTACATTGCGCCACCGTATTGAGCGTGAAGGTTTTCAGGCCACTGAAACTGAAGTCAAGGCCAGGACGGTCGGTCATAGGCCGGGGAAAGCGAAACCGCCCCGAAGCACCCTCCTGGGCCAGCCTGGCAATCGCCGGTCCCCCAGGATAATCAAGCCCCAGCATGGCCGCCACTTTATCAAAAGCCTCCCCGGCGGCATCGTCCACAGATTCTCCCAGCAGACGATAACGCCCAATGCCATCCACCTGCACCAGCTGGGTATGGCCGCCGGAAACCAGCAGAGCCACAAACGGGAAAGCAGGAGGAATCTCTTCCAGCATGGGGGCCAGAAGATGACCTTCCATATGATGAACCCCCACTGAGGGCACTCCCCAGGCCCAGGCCAAAGCCTTGCCGACACAGGCCCCCACCATCAGTGCCCCCACCAGCCCGGGGCCACGGGTATAAGCCACGGCTTCAATCTGCTGTTTCTCCAGGCCCGCCTTATCCAGCACTTCACGGATCAGCGGCAACACTCTCTGGATATGATCCCTGGAGGCCAGCTCTGGCACTACACCACCGTAGTCCGTGTGCATCTCGATCTGGCTGTAGAGGGCATCGGCAAGCAGCCCTTTGTCACTGTCAAAAAGAGCGATGCCGGTTTCATCGCAGGAAGTTTCTATCCCGAGCACTATCATGTTGGAGACCTGTTGCAGGTTGTCTTTTCCGTTGAGCCTTCCATAAACCGCTTTTCTCTCAGGAAAACAACCGGTTCGATGACGCTGAACACTCAATATCTCACTGTTTTACCACGATAAAACCCATGGCAAACGCCCCCCGAAACCTGAAAGCGGCTCACCACTATGAGCCCATTCCGCGGGGCTTCGGATAATAACCGAAGGCTGTGAATTTTGCATTTTCCTTCAATAGGCTTTAAAATTCGCGCCCTTGAAAATACGCGACTAATCTGTCTTCTCAAGAGACGTTCTGGTGGCTTTTTGGTGCAGAAAACCCGTTTTAAACGGGTCTCATTGTCCATAAAGCGATCAGCACCGATTTCTGAGTGGCTTTTTACGCGTTTCCCTGCAGCATCGGCTGTAAACCAGCCATGGGGCAAGCGTGCACTTTTTGTTCACTTGAGCCATCCCGGTTCAACCAGAAAGTTCATGCCCATGGTCAACAAACTGTTATATAAAGGAAGGTGATCTCTGCATGCCTGCTGTTAAAGTTAAAGAGAATGAACCGTTTGACGTAGCCCTGCGCCGTTTCAAGCGCTCCTGTGAAAAAGCTGGTATCCTGGCTGAAGTGCGTCGTCGTGAGCACTATGAAAAGCCTACCACTGTTCGCAAGCGCAAGGCCGCTGCTGCTGTTAAGCGTCATCTTAAAAAACTGCAGCGTGAGCAGCGTCGTCGTGAGCGTCTGTATTGATCGTTGACACCGTCAACCTTCAATCGACAGATTTGCTGATCGACTGACCCATGCAAGAGCATTGATAGCGGACCGCTCGCGGTTCGCTAACAGAAACAGATGCCCACAGAAAAGATGTCTTTAGAAAAGAGCCTTCAGCTCTAGAAAAAGGGAGCTTCAGCCCTCATTGATACAATGACCAGACTGATGATCTCAATCTTTTCTGAAAAAAGGAGAGGAGCAAGCCAATGAGTGATTGCAACGTCAGGGATCAACTGACAGAAGCCATGAAGGAATCCATGCGCAATCGCGACAAGCCTCGTCTGGGTACCATCAGACTGGCTCTGGCCGAGCTCAAGCGTGTCGAAGTCGATGAGAAATCTCTGGACGATAATCGTGCCCTGGCGATTCTCGACAAAATGGCCAAGCAACGTCGCGACGCCATTGAACAGTTCGAGTCCGCCGGGCGCACGGATCTTGCCGACCAGGAAAAACTGGAGCTAGGCATCCTCGCCGAGTTTCTACCGGAACAACTCTCAGAGCAAGCCATCACCGAACTGGTTGACCAGGCTATTGCCAACAGTGACGCCAAAGGCATGGGCGACATGGGCAAAGTTATGGGCATTGTCAAACCCCAGGCACAGGGCCGGGCAGACATGTCTGCCATCAGCAAAATAGTGAAAGCCAGACTGAGCTGACACCTTCCCTTTACGGGTGATAAGATTCTTATCAACCCCGGCGGGCGTTTCTCCAATAGCGACCACTCGCCGACACAGGTCATAAACCTTCTACAAACTTCAGGCTGTCTTTCAGGCCAGGAGCACTAGCACCCAATTATGGCTGGACGGATTCCCCAATACTTTATTGACGACCTGCTTTCACGGATCGACATCGTGGACATTGTCGACAGCCGGGTGAAACTGAAAAAAACCGGTCGCAACTATTCCGCCTGCTGCCCGTTTCACAAGGAAAAAACACCTTCCTTTACCGTCAGCCCTGACAAACAGTTTTATTACTGCTTCGGCTGTGGCGCCAGTGGCAACGCTCTGGGCTTTGTCATGGATCACGACCACCTGGAATTCCCGGAAGCCGTTGACACCCTGGCAGGACAGCTGGGACTCGACATTCCCAGGGAAGAAAACAGCCGAAAACAGCGAGGCCCTGACCACAGCGAACTGTTCGACCTGTTAAGCCAGGCCGTCCAGTTCTATACCGACCAGCTGCAGCAGCACAGCCAATCCACCAGGGCCACCCGGTATTTAAAACAGCGAGGCCTGGACAGGAAGACCTGCCAGGCATTTGGCATCGGCTTTGCGCCACCGGGCTGGGATAACCTGAAATCCGCACTGGCCACCTCCCCAGAAAAAGAGAAACAGCTGATCGCAACCGGCATGCTGGTTGAAAATGAAGACCGAAACCGGGTCTATGACCGCTTCCGGGACCGGATTATATTCCCCATCCGGGACAGCCGGGGCCGCTATATTGCCTTTGGCGGCAGAGTCCTTGGGGATGAAAAGCCAAAATACCTGAACTCACCAGAGTCACCGGTTTTCCATAAGGGAAGAGAGCTCTACGGCCTTTACGAAGCCCGCCAGGCCAATCGCAAACTGGATCGCATTCTTGTGGTTGAAGGCTATATGGATGTAGTGGCGCTCACCCAGCAGGGGATCACCAACTCAGTGGCCACCCTGGGCACCGCAACCACCTCGGACCATATGCAGAAGCTATTCAAGCTGGTGCCGGAAGTGGTGTTCTGCTTTGATGGGGATGACGCCGGACGCCGGGGCGCCTGGCGGGCCCTGGAGTCAACATTGCCCAACATGGAAGATGGCCGCCAGGCACGATTCCTGTTTCTCCCCCAGGGCGAAGACCCCGACAGCATGGTGCGTTCGGAAGGCTCCGCTCAATTCCAGGAGCGCATCCGGAGCCAGGCACTGAGCCTCGACAACCTGTTATTCCGGGAACTGAAAGAGGGGCTGGATCTTGGCACCATGGATGGCCGGGCACGACTGGCAAAGCTGGCACAACCCTACCTGAAAAAACTGCCCGAAGGTCTGTTCCACCAGCTGATGCTGAAAAAACTGTCGGACCTGACCGGACTGGATCAACACTATCTGGAAGCCCATTTCGAGGAGAGCACACCGCCTCCCTCCAGACCGGCCCCACAAAACGAGGCGCCCGGACAGTTATCGGCCCCACACCCGCACCTGGAGCCCACTCCGGAATATCCGCCGATGCCGGACGAGGAATTCTCACCAGAGTCTTACTATCAACCCGACCCCGGTCAGAGTCAGATTGAACACCAGAGCAGAGGCCACTTTTCTGAGCAGCGGACTTATGCACCCTCCAGGCAGCCCTTTCGACAACCATCTCGACAGTCGGCCCGACTGGCCAGCGCCGGCTACGCAATACGTCAGCTGTTGTGCAACCCGGAATTTGCCCGTGAGGTCACCGACCCTCTTGAGTCACTGACACTGGAAAACGACAGCGACAGCCTGCTTTTGATTGAGCTTCTGAAAACCCTTCAACACACTCCCGGCCTGAGCCCAGGAGCCCTGATCGCCCAGTGGTACGGCACCGATAAAGGGATACGTCTGCAGGCACTGGCTGAAATGGACCATGGTACATCTGAGCACCGGCAGGAGTTTCTGGACACCCTGGACAATATACGCCGCAAAGCCAATGAAGCCCGGGAAAACAACCGGCTCAAACTCATCACCCAGAACATGAAAAACAAAAAGCCCGAACAACTGGACCAGGACACCCTGGCGGAATACCGCAAGTATTTCCAGCAGCTTCAGCAGCGCCACGCAGTAAGGGATTCAGAAAAAAAATAACTGCACAACAAAAATTATTAGGTATACTTGAATTTCACTGTGTCCGGTGGAACTGCATTATTGGCCACCTATTCAATTCAAACCCGGTCTGAAAACACCAAGGAAGGGTAACCCGCGTCATGGAATGCATCCTGGTGCCTCGCCCAATTGAAGTCAGGGCTTTTGCTTAGTGGTGCTCTACCCGTTTTATACGCTATAATCGCCTGCTTACGTTTTTTTGTCCGGTTCGTCACCATCCGCTGTTAAAGGGTTGATATGTCAGCAAATTCGCAACAACAATCCAGGCTAAAAGAGCTTATCGCCCGTGGTAAGGAGCAGGGCTACCTGACTTACGCCGAGGTCAATGACCACCTTCCGGAAGACATCTCTGACCCGGATCAGGTGGAAGATATTATCCGCATGATCAACGACATGGGTATCAGTGTCTACGAGACGGCACCTGATGCAGATACCCTGTTAATGGCTGAAGCCGATACCGATGAGGCTGCAGCGGAAGAAGCTGCTGCGGCCCTCGCGGCTGTTGAGCAGGAAGCAGGGCGCACTACCGATCCTGTCCGGATGTACATGCGTGAAATGGGGACCGTAGAGCTCCTCACCCGGGAAGGCGAAATCCAGATTGCCAAGCGCATCGAAGAAGGCTGGCGTGAAGTCATGTCGGCACTGGCGCACTTCCCCGGTTCTGCCCAGATTGTTCTGGATGAATACGATCGTATTGTTGAAGAAGAAGGTCGTCTCACGGATGTGATCAGCGGCTACATCGACCCGGATGATGAAGGCGCGATAGCCCCTCCGGCTGAAGTCAATCTGGAAGACGAACTTCCAGACGACGATACAGACGACGCCGATGATGATGACGACGAAGATGAAAATGACGGTGGCCTGGACCCAGAGGAAGCCAAAGAGCGATTTGGCCAGCTCCGGGTCGCCCTGGAAAACGCCAACAAAGTGATTAAGGCCCACGGCCGGGGCAGCAAAGAGTCCAAAGAAGCACTCATTGAGCTGGCCGAGGCTTTCATGCCTCTCAAGCTCATCCCCCGTATGTTTGACATGCTGGTGTTCCGAATCCGCAACTCTGTAGAGCGCATTCGTAATAACGAAAGAGCGGTCATGCAGCTGTGCGTTCGTAAGTCCAAAATGCCCCGCAAGATTTTCCTGAAAACCTTCCCGGGTAACGAAGTCAACCTGGGCTGGGTGGAAGAGCAGGCCGCAGGCAGTGCAGGCTACGGGGAAGCCATGCAGGGCTACCGGGAAGAAATTGTCCGCGCCCAGAAAAAACTCGCCAACATTGAAAAAGAGTTTGACCTGACCCTGGTCCAGATAAAAGACATCAACCGCAAGATGTCTCTGGGTGAAGCCCGGGCCCGCCGCGCCAAGAAAGAAATGGTTGAGGCCAACCTCCGCCTGGTGATCTCCATTGCCAAGAAGTACACCAACCGGGGGCTTCAGTTCCTTGACCTGATTCAGGAAGGCAACATTGGCCTGATGAAGGCTGTGGACAAGTTCGAATACCGTCGTGGCTACAAGTTCTCCACTTACGCCACCTGGTGGATTCGTCAGGCCATTACCCGCTCCATTGCCGACCAGGCCAGAACCATCCGTATTCCGGTTCATATGATTGAGACCATCAACAAGCTGAACCGGATTTCCAGGCAGATGCTTCAGGAAATGGGCCGGGAAGCCACTCCGGAAGAGCTGGCTCAGCGCATGGAAATGCCGGAAGACAAAATCAGGAAAGTGCTCAAGATCTCCAAAGAGCCCATCTCCATGGAGACCCCCATTGGAGACGATGAAGACTCCCATCTGGGCGATTTCATTGAAGACGGCGCCATGCAGTCCCCCATTGATCGCGCCACCGGCGAAGGCCTGAAAGAGTCTACCAAAAGCGTACTCTCCGGCCTGACCGCCCGTGAGGCAAAGGTACTGAGGATGCGCTTTGGTATCGACATGAACACTGACCACACCTTGGAAGAGGTGGGCAAGCAGTTTGATGTCACCCGGGAACGTATCCGTCAGATTGAAGCCAAGGCTCTGCGGAAACTGCGTCATCCAACCCGTTCCGATCACCTGCGCAGCTTCCTGGACGAATAAACCGTTCTTCCAAATCCCGTCGGCAGCCTGAAAGGGTTGCCGACAACCTTTCCCTCCCCCCCCCTCCTGAAACCTCTTGCAATAGCAATCAGAATCCTTAAGACTTAACGCCACATTATAAAAACGACAGATTAAGTATGCTCAGGGGATTGAGTCAAAACACTTTCAAAGGGATAAGTGCACTGTCTGCTCTGGCTCTCTGGGGCAGCTGGACGTATCTGGTCAATGGGGACGCTCCACTGCCCGTTCGCCTGTCGGCCAGCCTCAGCCAGGGCATTGCCAGCTTTATAATTACATTGCTCCTGGTAACCCTGGTGGAGCGATTATCCCCCCTGTTCAACTCCTATCGGGCAAGACTGATAATGCCATGCCTGCTGACTGTTTCAGCAACAGCTTCAGGGTTAACGGTCATGCACCATCAACTGGGCACGCCAAACCTCCTTCTCACGGTAACACCGCCCACTGCCATCGCCCTGCTGTTCTGTCTATATACCAGCCATCGAGTATTACAACAGGAGTTGAACAATGACGCCTGATAAACAGGCTCGAAGGCCTTTGCAGGTTCGCAATGCCAAAGCCGCTCAGTCCATCGCCTGCTGGTTATCGAGCAAGGCCGTCACTCCTAACCAGATCTCCATTGCCAGTGTTGTGTTTGCCGCACTGGGTGCCTTTTGCCTCTTAACGTATTCAAATCAGCTACCTTGGCTGGCACTGCTGTCGGCAGTATTCATCCAGTGTCGACTACTGTGCAATCTGTTTGATGGCATGGTCGCTGTAGAAGGGGGAAAAGGAACAAGCTCCGGAGAGCTATTCAACGACATACCCGACCGAATCGCAGACCCGCTGCTCCTGATTGCCACAGGGTATGCTGCAGGTCACCTTAACTGGGCGATTGAGCTGGGATGGCTGGCCGGCTTACTGGCCGTCATGACCGCTTATGTCCGTACTCTGGCAGCCTCCCTGGGCGCCCCGGTTGAATTTTCAGGCCCCATGGCCAAACAGCACCGAATGGCACTGCTGACCCTGGCCTGTGTCATCACCGGAATCGGATCTCTACCCCAGGCTCTCTTTATCGCTCTGATCATCATCAATCTGGGCTGCCTGATTACCGTCATAAGGCGCAGTGTCAAAGCCTACCGTTTCCTGGAAACCCGACCACAGGAAAAAACAGATGCTGTTTGATATTGCCCCACCTCAATATTCTTTCATTGCCATGCAGGCTGTCCTGGCTCTGTTGATAACAGCCTCTGTCATCTCTTTCCTGATACAACAAACCCGGCCGGGCCAGGATTTTACAGAGCTTAAGCAGCGGATTCGTTCCTGGTGGTGGATGATCGGGATTTTATTTGCAGTATTATTGCTCAGCCATAAGGCAGCTATCGTATTTTTCGCCCTTCTCAGCTTTATTGCCCTGCGAGAATTTCTTTCGATTGTCTCTACCCGCCAGGCTGACCGACGCATTGTCATGCTGGCTTACCTGACGATCCCGTTTCAATTTTTATGGGTCGCAGTGGACTGGTATGGAATGTTTATTATCTTCATTCCTGTGTATGTCTTTCTCTGCCTGCCGGCGGGAATGGTCGCTATTGGTGAAACCCGAGGATTTATCCGGGCCGCCGGGATTTTGCACTGGGGGGTCATGCTGACGATTTTCTGTCTCAGTCATATTGCTTACCTTCTGGTGCTTCCCACCACCAATATCCAGGCTGGAAGCATCGGGCTGGTTTTATACCTTCTCTTTCTCACCCAACTGAACGACGTTTGCCAGTACATCTGTGGAAAACTGTTTGGCAGAAACCCCATTATTCCCAAAGTCAGCCCCAATAAAACAACGGAAGGCCTTCTGGGCGGCCTGATTGCTGTCATGGTGCTTGCCAGCCTTCTAGCGCCATGGCTGACCCCTCTTAATTATTTTCAGGGACTGATCGCCGGAGCTTTGATTGGAGTCAGCGGATTCATTGGCGACGTGGTAATTTCCGCGGTTAAACGCGACCTTCAAATAAAGGACACCGGCCAACTTATCCCCGGCCACGGGGGCATTCTGGACCGTCTGGATAGCTTAATTTACACCGCGCCACTGTTCTTTCATTATCTCTACTACTTGAAGTTTTAATGATGAATAACCGGTTGAAGCAACTGTTGGTGATTCTGGTCATCAAGCCTTTTATCTGGCTCGGATTAGGCCTGAATGTACGCAACCGCCAGAAACTTCCTGTCCAGGGTCCTGCCATTCTGGCCGCCAACCATAACAGCCACCTGGACACCGCGGTTTTGATAAGCCTTTATCCCACTGCAACAACAGGCCGGATTCGACCCGTTGCTGCCGCAGACTACTTTCTTAAAAACCGCCTGCTGGCATGGTTTTCCCTGAACGTTTTAGGCATTATCCCTCTGGACAGGAAAAGTGGACAAAAAAGAGACACTTTGTTTGAGGATTGCTGCAAGGCCATTGATCAGGGAGATATATTAATTCTGTTCCCGGAAGGAAGCCGCGGCCAGCCAGAGCAGCTCAGTCAATTAAAAAAAGGTCTGTATCACCTCCACCGGGAGCGCCCGGATACCCCAATCATCCCTGTTATCCTGCGCGGCCTCGGTCGTGCACTTCCCAGGGGAGGAAAAATGCTGGTGCCTTTTAACTGCGATGTGATTATTGGCGACCCCTTTCAGGGAGGCGAATCCCCCCAGGAATTTACAGACGAGCTGCATGAAACATTCCAGCACCTCGAAAGGCAATGCATTACATCTGTGGAAAAAAACGCTTTAAAGTAACCGGCAAGGAAAGCTTATGCTGATTGTACCTGTTGTAAAAAAGCCCAGCTGGAAGTCAGCCCCTGTTATCACGCTGCTATTAATCATCATTAACTGTGTTGTCTATTTCAGTTACCAGATTGGTGACAGCCAGCGACTGAATCAACTGATAACGGAATACCAGGAAACAGGTCTCTGGGAACTGGAGCGGCCGCTTTATATAGAGCATATGAGAAAAAACGCACCGGAGCAGTGGCGGCAAGTTTCAATCGGGACGGAAGCCGGTGAGAATCAGATGATGGTTCAGCTGCTGCACGATTTTGATTTCGAAAACCACCTTCACCAGCAGCTTCCTGAACAAGACGGGGTTACCAGAGAACAACAGCAGAAACGTAAGGAGATTGAAGCCCAGAGGGACAGCCTCAGCTATGTGGAATACGGATTCAACCCGGCCATCCCCCAGTTTCTTGACGCCTTTATCTCTATGTTTCTCCATGGAGACCTGGGACACCTTCTGGGCAACATGGTCTTCCTTGCCCTCTTTGGCTTCGCCCTGGAGCCTTTACTCGGCGCCAGGGACTACCTGCTTACCTATCTACTCACCGGTTTAGCCGCCACCGGATTATACTGGCTGGTCCAGTCTGGGGAACAGGGGTTCGGCGTGGGCGCCTCCGGGGCCATCTCTGGCCTGATGGGCGCCTATCTGGCAGCCTATGGCATGACCAGAATTCGCTTCTTTTACTGGATAGGACCCTATTTCAATTACACCAGGGCTCCCGCCCTGCTGATCTTTCCTTTATGGCTGGGAAAAGAAGTCATTGGCCAGATATTCAGCGGCGGCAACGTGAATTACTGGGCGCATATGGGGGGATTGATCAGCGGGTTATTGATCGTACTGTGTATAAAACAGGTCAGACCACTCAACTCGATAAAAGAAGCCACAGAGGAAGATGACAGGAAGCCCCATAGCCAGCTGGAACGGCTCGACCAGCTGATGGAAGGCCTTCACCAGGAACGGGCCCTGAGCCTCTGTCTTCGCCTTCTGCAACAGGAGCCCAGGTCACCTGCACTGCTCTCAAGGTATTTTCAATTGATACGGCACACCCCTGACAAGTCGTATCATCAATTGGTGCTTCGAATTATCCAGCTGCCCGATGGCCCTGAAGAAAACCAACTGGTTGAAAGAACGACCCGGTATTATTGCCAAAAACAGGGTCAGAAAAAGAGCCTGAAACTGTTAGGCAGCGGCAGGGTAACCGAGTACTGGCTGCAACGGCTCCTGAAAAATCATTCACTGGAAGCAGCCAGATTGCTTGCGGAACAAACTCTTCAGCACTCAACCCCAACCGCCAGGACCCTGCAGTTAATACAACAGCTCTCAGACCGGCTTCGCAACAACAGCCCGGAACAACACCGCAAACTGGAGAACCTACTGACTTCCGTTACAGCAACCGAACCGGTATAGACGATCGCCATGCCTCCTCAGGCGTGGGCCATAGTTCCCAACACCTCCTGAAGCTCTTTGATTTCGGGTATCAGCTTGTGCTCCGGAAACCGTCGACAGAGATACCCCAGCAGCTGGAGGGCACGGCTATCATCATCCAGCCCTTCACTGAAAACCCTGGCCGCCAGCAGATAAGCTTCAGGCAACCCCTGATAGCCGGGAAAAAGGCGATGCATATTGTGCAGCAGCCGGATGGCTTCACGGGGCTTACCGGTCTTACTCAAAGCCCGGGCCAGTCGATAACGGTCTCCAGGCTCCTCAGGCAGATAAGAAGCCACTTTCTGGCGAACGGCCAGATAAGCGTCGGCCGCATCATAATCCTTACCCAGAATCAATAGGCGCCGACTGTACTTTCGGGTAAACGCCAGCAGCTCTGCTTCCTCCCCTGCCATCACCAGCAACTGATGGTAGCGACGAAGCAGTTCTGCATTTTCAGGCTGTTCTGCCAGCACTGCGCGGAGTCTTGTGAGCGCCTCCGCTTCACGCCCCTCCCGTAATAACACAGTACTGTCAGCCAGCGCCTTTTGAACAGAATACTCTTTTTCTGTGGGGCGGGAATCCTGGTCAATATCTGCCACATACCCCAATGCATCCTGATATTGAAACAGGCAATAGCCCATCATCGAGCACATAACCAGGGAAAAATACCCCGTCAACAGCAGGGAAGCCCCCATAAAAAAACCACTGGGCTCGGAGCCCTGCTGGCTGCCAAAGAAATACCCCGGCGCGCCATAGAGAATCATCAGGAAAAAGTACAGCAGCAGATAGGGCCAGCCAATGGAAGCAATCACAAAGGTCAGCCGAAAGGGGCTCACTGCGGCAAAAACAGAGCGTTCACGGGCAAGAACCATCATCGAAGCGGGCAACGCCAGCAGAAAGAAGGCGCCAGCTCCAAGCAGCAACACCAGAGAGTTCAGTTTACTGACAAAAAAGAGCATGAAGCCCATCAAAATAAAGATTCCCATCTGTTTAAAAAACAGACTGAACCCTTCACCGGAAAACCCTTCAAGCAAGGTCGGCGGAGCCCATTCCCCTTCACTGACCCGCTCAATGACCTGAAGGGAGTACTTGGTCATGGCACAGAGCAACAGAATCGACAGGGGAAGTGCGGCGATTCCTGTATAAGGAGTGGCTACTGTCAGCGCTGAACATGCCAGAAGAAAGCCTAAAGAGCCCGGGTTCAGGGGGTAGAGAAAAAAGTCATTGATTTTCAACCAGAACGGAGTTGCCTTATTGGCAGCTCCCACAAACCTCAACTCTGCCTCGCAGAGCACACAGAGGGGGTTGCCGGCATTTTCCGGAGGCGTCGGGACACAGCAACTGCCGTATTGCTTCAGGCAGCCATCACAAACCCACTCGGCCGGTTTCTGGTGGAAATGACACAGAACAGAATCAGACATTATATCGTTCGCCTTTTATGCAACCTTCATCCCGAAGGTATCCAGATATCCCTATCAATCTAACCCCATTGATTCATTGAATCCTCTACAGGGTCAGGGCTGAAAGCGCTATCGATAATGTCATGCAAACGGCCAAAAAAAAAGACAGGCGACAAATAAATTGCCGACTGTCTTTTCTATTGATTAAACACGGCATGGGCTGCCGCGCAGGCTCAGGTGCTGAAAAGCGCTGAATTACTCAGCGGTGGCAGCAGCCTGCTGTTCCTTGATCCGGGCCACTTCCTTCAAGCTCAGCTTGATACGACCACGGTTGTCCAGATCCAGAACCACGACTTCCAGCTTCTGACCCATCTTCAGGTAATCACCCACATTCTCAACCCGGTGATCGGCGATCTGGGAAATGTGAACCAGACCATCCTGACCGGGCAGAATGTTCACAAATGCACCGAACTCGACGATACGGGTAACGGTTCCTTCGTAAATCTTGCCAATCTCCGCCTCAGCGGTCACACCGTAGACGCGGTCATAAGCGGCCTGGCAGGACTCGCTGGTTTCCGCATAAATCTTGACGGTACCATCATCGGCGATATCAACGGAGGCACCGGTCTCTTCACAGATGGAACGGATGGTCGCGCCGCCCTTGCCAATGACATCACGAATCTTGTCCTGATCAATCTTCAGGGTCATGGTCATGGGCGCATTAGGCGACAACTCACTGCGGGACTGGGCAATGACCTTGTTCATTTCTGCAAGAATGTGCAGACGGGCCTGGAGCGCCTGCTCAAGGGCGATATCCATGATCTCTTCGGTGATACCGGCAATCTTGATATCCATCTGCAGAGCAGTGATACCTTCCGCGGTTCCTGCTACCTTGAAGTCCATATCACCCAGGTGATCTTCATCACCCAGAATGTCGGTCAGAACCGCAAACTGATCACCCTCCTTTACCAGACCCATGGCGATACCCGCCACCGGCGCTTTCAGGGGAACACCTGCGTCCATCAGGGACAGAGAGGAACCACAGACAGAAGCCATGGAGCTGGAGCCATTGGATTCAGTGATTTCGGATACCACACGGATGGTGTAGGGAAACTCCTCATCGTTGGGCAGAACCGCCTGAATACCGCGACGGGCCAGACGACCATGACCAATTTCACGGCGTCCTGGAGGGCCCATACGACCACACTCTCCTACGGAATAGGAGGGGAAGTTATAGTGCAGCATGAATGGGTCGCGGGATTCCCCTTCCAGGGCATCAATGAACTGCGCATCACGGGCTGTACCCAGGGTGGTGGTTACAATAGCCTGGGTCTCACCACGGGTAAACAGGGCAGAACCGTGAGTCTTCTTCAGCATGCCCACTTCAACGGTGATCGGGCGAACCTTCTTACTGTCACGGCCATCAATACGCGGCTTGCCATTGATGATATTGCCCCGGACCACGGCTTTCTCCAGCCTGCTGAAGGCTACAGCGACATCATCAGCGGCAAACTTTCCTTCCTCTTCACCGGCCAGAACCTCTTCTGCTTCAGCGCGCAGAGCAGACAGGGTTTCATTACGCTCCTGCTTGATGGTGACCTGGTAAGCATCACGAATTTTCTGCTCGAACGCAGCGGCTACCGCTTCTTTTACCGCTACATTTTCGGCTTCAGGCTGCCAGTCCCAGGCAGGCTTACCCACTTCAGCGGCAAATTCCCGGATAGCAGCGATGGCGCCCTGATATTCCTGCTGGGCAAACAGAACCGCACCCAGCATTTCGTCTTCGGTCAGCTCCTGGGCTTCCGACTCAACCATAAGAACTGCTTCACTGGTTCCGGCAACCACCATGTCCAGCTCGGATTCCTTCAGCTTTTCAAAGGGCGGGTTCAGGATGTAGCCATCTTCTTCAGTAAAACCAACGCGGGAAGCACCGATCGGCCCGGCAAAGGGAATGCCGGAAATAGCCAGGGCAGCGGAGGTGGCGATCATGCCCAGGATGTCCGGATCATTCTTCTTGTCCACAGACATGACAGTGATCACCACCTGGACTTCATTCATGAAGCCTTTGGGGAACAGGGGGCGGATCGGACGGTCAATCAGGCGGGAAGTCAGGGTTTCTTTTTCACTGGCCTTACCTTCACGTTTCAGGAAGCCACCGGGGATTTTACCCGCAGAGTATACTTTCTCCTGATAGTGAACAGACAGGGGAAAGAAATCCTGGCCAGGCCTGGAGGACTTGGCGCCCACTACGGTGGCCAGCACCTGTAATTCACCCATGGTAGCCAGAACGGCACCGCTGGCCTGACGGGCGATTCGCCCGGTTTCCAGGGTAATGTCCTGGCCACCCAGCTGGAACGTTTTTGTTACTGCTTTTGGAGCAACGGTTGTTAAATCAAGACTCACGTTATATTCCTTCATTCAAACCAGCATTGCCCCACCCGCATCCATACTGCCACAGAGATGGATGCAATCCAGAAGCCTCTCCGGGGAATCAGACAGACCTTCACTGACCCCGGGAAAACATTATGGATTGCACCCCATGCAGGCAGCCCGCAGGCATGGGCAATTCTCTCTGACCGACTCATTGTCCGCCACCCAATACGGCAGCGTCACAGAATCAGCCTCTCAATAGCAAAACACCGCCAGCCACAGATAATGCGACTCGCGGTGCCTTGACTGCAGGAAGCAGTGCCAAAGCACCCCTTCCTGTTTTATCCGTTTCCGGTGATCAGCGACGCAGACCCAGACGCTTGATCAGAGAACGGTAACGCTCTACGTCCTTACGCTTCAGGTAGTCCAGCAGATTACGGCGCTGGTTTACCATGCGAATCAGACCACGGCGGGAATGGTGGTCCTTGTGGTTCGCCTTGAAGTGCCCCTGCAGGCCTTCAATGTTAGCGGACAGCAGAGCTACCTGAACTTCAGGAGAGCCACTGTCGCCTTCGGCGCGACCAAATTCCTTAACGATTTCAGCTTTCTTTTCGGCAGTCAAAGCCATGATAAAATCTCCACATTAATATGCATTTACATCATCCGGCGTGACCGTGCATATTTACAGCCAGCCATGAATCAAGCGACGAATTCTAACACTATGCCCGGGGTACGTCCAAGTAGGTACGCTCAAAATAAGTTTCAACCCCGGCTTCCTGCCATCAGCCTTTAATCAGACGTTTGGGCGCCACCAGGCCATCATCGGTGATTTCACCAATCCCCAGGAAGACCTCCGGACCCGACCCTTCGGAGCAACCATAAATACGGACATGGCCACTCGTGGGTGCCTGGGGTACCTGAACAGGGTTGCCCTGGGAGATATAAAAACTGCTGGCCTCGCCCAGTCTGACCTGAGGCCAGTCACTGACCGCACTGTCCAGTGGCAGCAACAATCCATCAATCACCCGGTCTCCGGCCTTGTTACGCATTCTGGCCAGCTCCCGGAAACGGGACAACTGTTCATCATCCATATTGTCACGCCCCAGGTCATCAGCGATGGATGCCAGAGCCGCAAACTCTTCAGCCTGAGCGGACTCCAGAGCCGCCTCACGCCCCTCATCCCGCATAGCGGCAAGCTCGTCCAGGGAGTAAGCCTGATGCTCAGTATAAGGACCGGCCTTAAGCCGCTTAAGTTCCGCAACATGCCCCAGGCATCCCAGAGCCTCACCAATATCCTCAACCAGGGTTCGGATATAAGTGCCCTTGCTGCAGTCCACTTCCAGCACACACTCATCACCATCAAAATCCATCAACTCAAGACGGTGAATGGTAATGGTCCGGGAAGGACGCTCCACCTCAATCCCCTCACGGGCATATTCATAGAGCGGCTTGCCATTGTGCTTCAGGGCAGAGTACATGCTGGGAATCTGATCAATCTCACCCCGGAAGCGCTGAAGAACCGCCTCCAGATCCGAGCGGGTTACAGCCACCGGGCGCTCTTCAACCACCTCTCCTTCCCGGTCACCTGTGGTGGTTCGAACCCCCATTTTCATGGTCGTCCGGTAGGACTTGTCTGAATCCAGCAGGTACTGTGAAAACTTGGTGGCCTCACCCAGGCAGATGGGCAGCACACCGGTCGCCAGAGGGTCCAGGCTGCCCGTATGGCCCGCCTTGGCCGCGTTGAAAATACGCTTGACCCGCTGCAGCACCTCGTTGGAGGAGGCACCAAACACTTTATCCACCACAATAATGCCGTCGACCGGGCGGCCGCGGCTACGTCGACTTCTTCTGGCCATGACTTACTCCTCAGCTTCCCTGTCTTTTACATCCACATTTTCGCTCTGTTCCTTTTTGGCATCATGAGCCTCAAGAGCAACCGCTTCCTCAATCAGAGAGGAAAGGTAAGCGCCCCTGCGGAGACTGTTATCAAAGTAGAAACGGAGCTGGGGTGTGAAGCGAAGCTTAATGGCCCGGGCCAACTGCGACCGGAGAAATCCGGACGCCTTGTTCAGTACTTTCAGGGATTCATCAATCTGTTCCTGGTCATCCACACCCAGGAAGGAGACATGCACGTCAGCAAAGGCCAGATCGCGACTGACCTCCACAGCACTGACCGTGACCATGCCCAGACGGGGGTCTTTCATTTCCAGCTGGATCAGCTGAGCCAGTTCCCGCTGGATCTGGTCAGCCACCCGCTGGGTGCGACTGTATTCTTTAGCCATTGGAAAGGTCTGTTCCGTAAAGCTGCATCACCCGAACCCGCTTTCGCGCATTCGGGCAACATCAGTATCGTATATATCAGAAAAGCCCGCGGACAGATCCGCGGGCTTTTTTAGTCATCAACCAACCGGAAGCATCAGAGGGTACGCTGAACCTCAATGGTCTTGTACACCTCGATCTTGTCTCCCTCTTTAACGTCGTTGTAGCTCTTAACGGCAATACCACACTCCATGCCGTTACGAACTTCATTCACGTCATCCTTGTAACGACGCAGGGATTCCAGTTCGCCTTCGTAAATAACCACGTTGTCACGCAGCACGCGGATCCGGTCATTGCGGTATACGGTACCTTCAACCACCATACAGCCTGCCACAGCGCCAAACTTCGGAGAGCGGAAGACATCACGTACTTCAGCCACACCGACAATCTCTTCGCGGGTGTCAGAGCCCAGCATACCGCCCAGAGCCTTCTTGACATCATCAATGATGTCATAGATGACGCTGTAGTAGCGCAGATCCAGCTCTTCAGCCTCGATGACCTTGCGTGCAGAAGCATCAGCTCGTACGTTAAAGCCAATCAGCACTGCGTTGGAAGCCAGGGCCAGGTTCGCGTCGGTTTCGGTGATACCACCCACACCGCCGGAAATCACCTTCACTTCCACTTCATCATTACCCTGCTCCTGCAGGGAGGCAGTCAGCGCTTCCAGAGAGCCTCGGACATCGGCCTTAAGTACGATGTTGAGAGCTTTCTTCTCTTCAGTACCCATCTTGGAGAAGACATTCTCCAGCTTGGATGCCTGCTGACGGGCAAGCTTGACTTCCCGGAACTTACCCTGACGGAACAGGGCGATTTCACGGGCCTTGCGCTCATCACGCACTACCAGCATCTCATCACCGGCATCGGGTGTACCGTCCAGACCCAGAATTTCCACAGGGATAGAAGGACCCGCTGTTTTAATGGGCTTGCCGTTTTCATCCAGCATGGCACGAACACGGCCATACTGCTGCCCGACCAGGATATTGTCACCCTGGTTCAGCTGACCACCCTGGACCAGCACAGTGGCCACAGGACCACGGCCTTTATCCAGACGGGATTCGACTACCACGCCCTTGGCCGGACCTTCATCAGGGGCTGTCAGTTCCAGGACTTCAGCCTGCAGAACCACCGCTTCAAGCAGCTCCTCAACACCCTGACCGGTCAGAGCAGAAACCGGCATGAACTGGGTGTCACCACCCCATTCTTCTGGAATAACGTCCCGGGCTGCCAGTTCATTCTTGACGCGATCTGGATCAGCGTCTTCCTTATCCATCTTGTTGACCGCGACCACAATCGGCACTCCAGCAGCCTTGGCATGCTGAACCGCTTCTTCGGTCTGAGGCATCACACCGTCGTCAGCCGCCACTACCAGAATAACGATGTCAGTTGCCTGGGCACCACGGGCACGCATGGCCGTAAACGCCGCGTGTCCAGGAGTATCCAGGAAGGACACCATGCCCCGGTCTGTCTGCACATGATAGGCACCAATGTGCTGGGTAATACCGCCAGCTTCACCGGCCTGGACACGACTCTTGCGGATGTAATCCAGAAGAGAGGTCTTACCATGGTCAACGTGTCCCATCACCGTGACCACTGGAGCACGAGGCTTCTCTTCGTAAGCCGTCTCTTCCAGCTGATCATCCACCAGGGTGTCTTCGATGTCGTCCGCCTTGGTCAGCTTGTACTTGTGGCCCATTTCCTCGACCACAATACCGGCGGTTTCCTGATCGATGACCTGGTTAATGGTCACCATGGAACCCATCTTGAACATCACCTTGATGACGTCTGCGGCCTTGATCGCCATCTTGTTGGCCAGCTCAGCCACCGTAATGGTTTCCGGAATGGATACCTCACGAATCACCGGCGCCGTTGGCTTGGTGAAACCGTGAGCCGCCATAGACTCTGGAGCAATAGTACGTGACTGCTTGCGACCACCACGACGATCATCACGACGACCATCACCACGGCCACGACGATCACCGGGACGGCGGGAACGCTCATCATCGCCGTTGCGACGATCCTTGCCCTTGGCCCGCTTGTTACGGCTCTTGCGATCATCCGCCGGCGGAGGAGGCGGTGCATCCCCAAAGGAAGGCGCAGCTGCAGGCCTTGGCCCGCGATCACCACCGGGTCTTGGACCACGATCACCACCCGGTCTTGGACCACGATCACCGCCCGGTCTTGGACCACGATCACCACCAGGACGTGCATTGCGATCACTTCCTGGACGGGAGCCACGGTCATCCCGGCGCTGTCCACCACGATCATCACGACGCTGGCCGCCCCGGTCATCCCGGCGCTGCCCGCGGTCATCCTGACGGGCTTCACGACGCTCGCCGCCTTTGCCTTCAGCCGCCTTTGGCTGATCTTCGGTTGCTTCGCGCTTAACGTAAGTCCGCTTCTTGCGCACCTCTACGTTAACCACTTTATTCTTGCCGGAGCTACCACCAGCAACCTTCATGCGGCTGACCGTTTTACGCTTCAGCGTAATCTTGGTCGGTTCGGAACCTTTACCAGCATCACCATGAGTTTTTTTCAGGTGGGCCAGCAGCTGCTGCTTTTCAGCATCCGACACGGATTCCTTGGGGTTGCTTTTATCCAACCCGGCGTCTTTCATCTGTTGCAACAACCGCTCGACTGGAGCGCCGACCACTGCCGCGAGTTGCTCTACGGTTACTTCTGCCATTAACACTTCTCCTCTCAGTGGCCCGCTCAGTTACCCGCTTCCTCGAACCAGGGTTTACGCGCTGTCATGATCAGCTCACCAGCCTTTTCTTCATTCATGCCTTCAATGTCCAGAAGGTCATCAATGGACTGCTCCGCCAGATCTTCCATCGTAACAACCCCCTTGCTGGCCAGTTCGAAAGCCAGGTGCTGCTCCATTCCCTCCATATTAAGGAGGTCATCGGCAGGCTGAACGTTGTCGAGTTTCTCTTCCTGGGCAATGGCCTGGGTCAAGAGTTTATCCTTGGCCCGCGTACGTAATTGTTCGACGATCTCTTCATCAATGCCATCAATTGCCAGCATCTCTTCAAGAGGAACGTAAGCGATCTCCTCCATGGAGGTGAACCCTTCCTCCACCAGCAACTCAGCCAGGTCTGTATCGATATCCAGTTTTTCAATAAAGCTCTGAACCACACGCCCCGCTTCCTGCTCCTGCTTGGCAGCAGCGTCTTCTTCGGTCATGACGTTCAGGGTCCAGCCGGTCAGCTCACTGGCCAGGCGTACATTCTGCCCACCCCGGCCAATGGCCTGGGCCAGATTGTCTTCGCTGACGGCGATGTCCATGGTGCCTTTGTCTTCATCAACGACAATAGAGGCAACCTCTGCAGGCTGCATGGCATTGATGACGTACTGAACCGGGTTTTCGTCGTACAGCACGATATCAACCCGCTCATTACCGAGTTCACCAGACACCGCCTGCACCCGTGCACCACGCATACCTACGCAGGCACCTACCGGATCAATCCGGCCATCGTTGGTTTTCACCGCAATCTTTGCCCGGGAACCGGGATCACGAGCTGCGCCCTTGACCTCAATGACTTCTTCAGAGATCTCGGGTACTTCAATCCGGAACAGTTCAATCAACATCTCCGGTGCCGTTCTGGACAGCATCAGCTGAGGGCCACGCCCTTCTGCACTGATTTCATTCAACAGGGCACGAACATGAGCGCCCACTCTGAAGTTTTCACGAGGCAGAGTACTGTCTTTTTTCAAAACGGCTTCAGCATTATTGCCCAGATCAACAATAATACTGTCACGGGTGGTCTTCTTGACCGTACCGGAAATCAGGTCGCCCATCTTGTCACGATAAAGCTCAACCATCTGCACCCGTTCAGCTTCACGAACTTTCTGGACAATCACCTGTTTGGCAGTTTGCGCGGCGATGCGCCCGAAGCCAACAGACTCCACTGGCTCTTCCCACACGCCACCGATTTCCAGGGACTCATCCTTTTCCTTACCCTCATCCAGGGTCAGGTGCATACCAGGGAACTCAAAGTCTTCATCAGCAACCACGGTCCAGCAACGGAAAGTATCATACTCGCCGCTCGCCCGGTCGATCGCTACCCGGATATCCACTTCGGTTTCATACCGTTTCTTGGTCGCAGTCGCCAGTGCGGTTTCCAGCGCCTCGAAGATCACTCCGGGCGGTACTCCCTTCTCATTGGATACGGACTCTACGACCAACAGAATCTCTTTACTCATGCTCTGCCTCGCCTATGCTGAACCAGTCCTTGCCTATGCCAACACATCCCTGGCTGCTAACCGGGACGTCCGCCCGGCCTGAAAACAATTCAGTCGAACTGTGGTATCACCTGAGCCTTCTCGATGCTGTCGAGAGGCAGCAGGAACTCATGGCCATCGGCCTCTATAACAACATCCTGGTCTTCAATGCCCTTGATTAATCCCCGGTATTTACGACGCCCTTCAAAGGGTACGCGGAGACGGACATTGGCCATTGCTCCCGCCATGGCCTGGTACTGCTCAAGCCTGAACAGCGGCCTGTCCAACCCCGGCGAAGACACCTCCAGGGTGTATTCGTCGGTAATGGGATCTTCCACATCCAGGACAGCACTGACCTGACGACTTACTTTTTCACAGTCTTCCAGGGAAATACCGCTCTCGGAGTCGATGTAGACCCTGAGCAGCGACTGTCGTCCCCGGGAGACAAACTCCACTCCCCAGAGACTGTAATCAAGCGATGTAACTATCGGCTCGATGATCGCCTCCAGTTGCGACTGTTTACCTGCCACGACTGAATACCTGCAGTAAAAACAAAAAAAGGGCTATAAAGCCCCATGTATTTGCAGGATGACCAACCACAGCCAGCCATCCAACAGAAATTACGCTACCTAATAAAAAACCCCTCAACGGGGGTTTTTCAGGGGGTTGGTAGCGGGGGCTGGATTCGAACCAACGACCTTCGGGTTATGAGCCCGACGAGCTACCAGGCTGCTCCACCCCGCATCAAAGTGTTAATCAGTATACTGCCGCATGGCTCACCTGACAACTTCTCCCCAATCTCTTTAAGAGATATCTTTCACTGCATCTACAGCTGGATTTCATCTCCGCTGCAAACGCTCTTGATTACCTGCAGCCTAAACGCCTGCAAGAATTTCAACAACTTACCTTCCGTCAACCGGAAGACATTATCCACTCTTTTCCCCCATTGTCAACCAGCAGCCCAGCCAGAAAACAACAACACCCCAACCAAGGCAATCGTCGCCCACAGCCTGAATCGATACCTTTGTCTTATTTAAGACACTCCGTCGACACAGTAATATCTGCATCATTAAAACCAGCTCAGAGACGGGCGCCACCGGGGACCGGAGGCAAAAACAACCATTCAGCAGATAAGGAAGTCGCTGACTATGCCAGGATTTATCTCAGACCAATACAGTCATTTACAGTGCGTAATTCCTTCAGCGGAACACCCTAGCCCGGGCTCGCCAGACAAACTCCAGCGCTCTCAATCCCTTGACAGCTACCACAGGGCCACTCCTGAAAAACTGCCCAACTCCACCAAGAGTGAAAAAACACCCCTGACCGCAAGAACCGTCAGCACCCAGACCGAGCCGACCCTGGATGAACTGGAGGCCAACCTGGAGGTAACCTCAACACCAGAAAGCAGAAGCACAACACTGACCTATGAAAACGAAACCACCACACAAACAAAAAACAGTCGCGCCAGAAAAAAGAGAGCAACAGCTTTACCCCCCCTTCAGGCACTCGCCCCAAAGCGCGACCACACCAGCGTCAGCATGCCAGACTTGCGCCCGCTCAACCGCGAGAACGGTCACCCTTCCATCATCACCTCAAGCCAGTCCATGGATAGCGGATTTCACAGCAGCCACTCCATCCATATTCCCATGCCACCCATCACAGACCACAACCCCATGAGCAGCAGAGACAACGATACTCTCATCATGGCCTTGACCCGACAGGTCAGCAACCTTATAGAGCAGACTCATGGCGCCATTACCCCTGACGCCATGGTTAAATTTTTTGAAGGACTATCCGGCGACACCGAACTGGAAAAAACAAGCCCGCTGACCCAGGCCGACGTCATCAAAGTCGTACTAAAGAGAGTTGTCCGGCATGCCGCTTTCGGCACCGTCGGCGCCGACTTTGCGGTTTACCTGGGCTACGCCACACCCGCATGGATCCTCATCCTTGCCCTGGCCGCAGCCGGAACCATCGAAGCACTCTACAAGTGCGGAAAAAAGCTGGACGAAGAACAAATCAACCAGGAAATTAATTGCGTTTTTCAGGCCATCAGCAAAGCGGTATACAAAATCCTAAAAAAACCAGCCGAAGGCGTATCCAGCCCTCTTATGGAATTACTACAAAGCACGTATTTTGCCAGCTCTGTCACCGGAACAGCCTGCACAATTATCGCCGACGTTCTGGCTCACCTAGCCGCATCACTAGCACCATCGGCAACCGTTCTTACCAACCTGTTCTGCCCCGCCATACTGGCCATGGGCACCACCATCGGCGCACTGTCCGCCATCATGCCAAAAGTGGCAGATTATGCTGCCCGGTCAAGCCTCATAAGCCAACCTGAACAGCCCGTGAAAAAAAGCGAACAATGGGTTTAACCCCCCGCCCCGCCCAACCCAGGAACAAAGTTTTTTTTCTGCTGTCAAACACCCAACCAAAAGCCACCCAAAGCACCAAAAATGCACCCACTTATACCTGCAATCACTTTTCCCTCAACACACAGACAGAAAGAGACCAGCCCCGCAACAAGACCAACGCACCAGGGGTACAGCATTAAAAAAGTAGAGCCACACCGATTTCTTAATATCACCTTTCCGTGTCAGACAAAAAAAGCCCTACTCAGAAACAAAACCATTGAAGCCATTCAGAACAGCAGCACGCTTGAAGTTATGATCAGACATTTACAGGCAAGGTATAACGTAGAATTAGACATCATTATCATTTTTCTCGATCTCATCGCCGCCTTCGGATTCTTGATAGCACTCCCCTCACTTTCGTTAATCACTCCACTCTATTTCATCCAGGGGGGAATCTACATCGCAAACCTGATTCGAGACCTGGAAACGCAAACCATTTCCCACAACTTTCTAAAAGACCAACTTTCAAGTGAACAACTTGAAAATATTAAACACCAGAACTGCTGGCTGATTAACAAAAAGCGCATTAAAGAATTAGCGGACAAGATATAGAGAAAGGCAATACAACCAGACAGGCAGACACAAAAAAAGCCAACAAAATGTCGGCTTTTTTTGAGAACAACTGATCAACTCAACATTAAGATTCCAGTCATTCAAAATGAGAGTAATTTGGTGCCGAAGGCGGGACTTGAACCCGCACGACCTAACGGTCACTGCCCCCTCAAGACAGCGTGTCTACCAATTCCACCACTTCGGCTTTTGCTGCCAGCAACCCTGACAGCGAGGGTATTTTTACTATAAAAGCGCGACCACTTCCACACTTTTATTCAGGGTTTGACCAAGGCTATAAATCACCTGACTCAAACCCTCTTCAGTAGACTTCTACTGACGTTTAAGGTTGAACCTTAAACTCTATTCCCAAAGAAATCAACTTCAGAAAAGAAACCTTCCAACAACCACATTAACAGCGTTATTCAGAAGTCTTCTCAACACCTTCAGACAACTCTGAAGCACTGCCTTCAACGGGCTGCGACTCTAACACAGGCGCATCACTATCGGTAGTGCTTTCCAGCGAATCCACCGAAAAAGGCGCATCATTGGCCGGTACAACCTGTTCAACAGGAACCGTTGGCAAACCAACCTCTGTCACTGAGTCCGCTTTCTGCCGCGCCATCACCGCCAGACCAAAGCTGGTAAGAAAAAACACGGTCGCCAGAATAGCCGTTGTACGACTTAGAAAGTTCGCCGACCCCTGACTCCCAAACACCGTCTGGGAGGCACCAGAACCAAAGCTGGCACCCGTCTCTGCACCTTTGCCCTGCTGCAGCATGATCAAACCGATCACAGCCGCAGCCACCAGCACGTGCACAATAAGAATAATGGTTTCCATTACTATCCCGCAGCGTGACAAATCGCCTTAAAGTCTTCAGCGACCAGCGAGGCTCCACCAATCAGACCACCATCCACATCGGACTGGGCCATTAGCTCTGCCGCGTTTGCCGCCTTCATGCTACCACCATACAGAATTCGAGTCCTGTCCGCCATGGCCTGATCGTCACCCGCCAACAACGCGCGGATTTCAGCATGTACTTCCTGCGCCTGCTCAGGGGTCGCAGTCAAACCGGTGCCAATAGCCCACACCGGTTCGTAGGCAATTACAAAATTAGCCAGACGCTCCGGACCTGCAGCCCGCAGCACAGTATTAATCTGTTCAGCCACCACTTTCATGGTACTGCCAGATTCACGCTCTTCCAGGGTTTCACCGACACAAAGGACCGGCACCAACCCCTGATCAACCAGAGCGCAGAATTTCGCCGCCACATCCGCATCACATTCACCGTAAAGGGAGCGACGCTCGGAGTGACCAATCAACACGTATTCGCAACCAAGATCCTTTGCCATCAGCGGTGAGATCTCACCGGTGTAAGCACCAGAAAGCTTATCGGAAGCATTCTGCACGCCAAACCTGATAGAAGATCCCTTCAGCAGATCACTGACTTGCTGAACATAAATCGACGGCGGGAAAACGAGCACTTCAGCCTTAGTTTCAAGCCCTGTCAGGAGCCCATCAACCAGCTCACGGACACTTTCCGAAGAACCGTTCATTTTCCAGTTGCCGGCTACCAATGGCTGACGCATACCGCTTACCTCCTAGATCGCGAGGCCGGAATACTAACCCAGAAGTCTGCAACATACAACTTAAGACTCCGCACAAGCATCCCTTTTAAATCGGCACATCCTATAGGCCGGGTTATCTCCTGATCAATCCTCTGGTGCCTGCTCGCCACTGGCTGATAACCACATACACCACGCCTGAAATGCCAACGACGCTGGTACTGTGTGGGTCAAACAAAAGCAACGGTACACAACTCAAAGCCAACCCTCTCTCCAGCATGGACAAAGGCTTCATAAGATAGCCTTCTACCGCAACCGCTATGGCCAGAATAATAGCCAGAGTCCGGGCAATGGCAATTATCAGGGCCAGCCACTCACCTTCGGTATAGACCAGCCCCGTATACGCCATCATCACTGGAATAACAAACAATCCGGCGGCCAGTTTGAAAGCCTCCACCGACGAACCGACCGGGCTTGCATTGGCCACCCCGGCTCCGGCAAAGGCAGCCAGAGCAACCGGCGGAGTTACATTGGATGTCTGGGATAACCAGAAGACCATAAGGTGTGCCGTCAGAAGCGGCAGACCGAACTCTCCCAGCAGCGGCACTGCCATCACCGCCAGTACAATATAGGCTGCAGTCACGGGCAACCCCATTCCCAGCACCAACGCCACCAGGGCAATCAGAACAATCACGGTAAAGAGATAACCACCGGAAAGCGCCGTGACAAACTGAGTAAACTGAAGGCCGATTCCCGTCTGCCCCACCACTCCGACAATGACACCGGCACAGCCACAGGCAATAGAGATCGGCAGGGACAGCAGGGCGCCATTTTTCATGCCCTGAATGATTTTCCGGATTCCCATTCGACTGTGCCGCCTTAACGCAGCGGTTAACAGGATCGCTCCACAACCAGCAACCCCCACCAGCAATGGCGAGTACCCTGTCATCAACAAAGTGGTAATCAGCATCAGGGGCATCAGATAGTGGGAGCCATTTTTCATCACAGCCCACACCGCCTCGGTCCGACTGGCCACGGGAAGATTCAACTTGCAGGCCATCAGGTGCACATAAATCAATGTGCATATAAAGTACAGTAGCGCCGGAGCAATGGAAGCCAGCATAATGTCGCTGTAAGGAATACCGGTGAACTGGGCCATTACAAAAGCACCAGCCCCCATAATGGGTGGCATGATCTGCCCCCCTGTGGATGCGGCCGCTTCTATGCCCGCCGCCTGTTCCGGCCGATATCCCAGCTTTTTCATCATGGGGATGGTGATAGCACCGGTGGTGACCGTATTGGCTATAGCCGACCCGGAAATAGAACCCAGCCCCGCTGAAGCAACCACAGCCGCCTTGGCTGGCCCACCCCGATACCGACCGGCAATAGCAAAAGCAAGGTCAATAAAAAACTTTCCGGCGCCACTGACTTCGAGAAATGCCCCAAACAAAACAAATACAAAAACAGTGGTGGCAGCAATGCCCAGTGCAGAGCCGAAAACCCCATTGCTGGAGAATATCTGGAACTGAATCAACTCTTGCAGGCTATAGGTTTTGGTCGCCAGGGCCCCCGGCAACAAATCACCAAAAGCACTGTAAGCCAGAAAGCTCGCGGCAATGAACACCATCACCCAGCCAACCGACCGTCGACAGGCTTCCAACATCAACCCGAGCAGAACAATTCCGGCAGCCAGATCCAGGGGCTCCAGACCATAAAGCAGATAGTTAATATCGTTGTAATCAAAACGGAGCATTCGATAAGCAGCAGCCACCACCGCTGTACATAGCAACAAATCCACTACCCGGCCCTCCAGGTACAGGGGATGGTTACTGTTTTTGATCGTGGGGTAATAGAGAAAGGCCAGCACCATTACCCAGGACAGGTGCACCGGCCGGAAATAGGTGGCTGAGAGAGTCGACGTAACTCCCTGCCATAGCTGGAAACCAGAAAGAGAAACCGCCAGAAGCAAAATCCCCACTCCAAACCAACGTACAACCGACTCTTTCATCAAAGCCCCCTTCGTTCGTTTTTTTATTCTTCACTGCTGCCCCTGAGCCAGTTGAGTGCATCCAGACGACTGACAACAGCAATATCGTCTTTCCCTGACATACCCTGAAAATTGCTCCCCGGCTTTGGCATCCTGCGTCGCTCTATCTCCCACATCCATGTAGTCGTGCATTTTCAGGATACAGTACATCCCTGTACATACCCCGGGAATTGCTCCATGCATTCCCAGGATACAATACATCCCTGTACATATTAACTGATGGAGCTTTTGTTTTGCACGATAGTGCATTATTAAAAATAGAAAACCAGTCATCCTTCAATGTGAGACATTTTTACACAGGGGGAAAATAGTACTTAAGTACAATAAACAAACTTTGCTCTCCAATAAATGAGCAGACAACGCCTGACGGACAATTCATCATCATAAAAACCGATCCCCCCAAAAAAAAATCTCCAGGTAAAAAATAAAAGATCAATCAAAAAACAAATTGAATAGTTTTTTCAACCTTCATTTCATCAACAGAGAACTAAATAAGAAAACGACTGTCTGAGACGGAGTTCCCAGTTAAATAAACCAACAGGAAATGGAAATGAAAAAAACCAACAACCCTTTATTTCAGAAAAAAACAATGGCTGCAGCAATTAGTACTTTTGTTTTAATTGGTACTGTTCAAGCAGGTCAACCTTCTGCTTCAACCGGTATCGGCAGCTATGAAAACGGATTGGCTTATGTGGAAGCTGAAAACATGGCTCGCAATGCCAAGCCTGTCCAGCAACCTGTTGGCCCTCAGCCTTCTGCCTCAGCCGGCATTGCCAGCTATGAAAACGGATTGGCTTATGTGGAAGCTGAAAACATGGCTCGCAATGCCAAGCCTGTCCAGCAACCTGTTGGCCCTCAGCCTTCTGCCTCAGCCGGTATTGCCAGCTATGA
The DNA here is from genome assembly GCF_057680865.1 of Endozoicomonas sp. Z74. NCBI lineage: Bacteria > Pseudomonadati > Pseudomonadota > Gammaproteobacteria > Oceanospirillales > Endozoicomonadaceae > Endozoicomonas > Endozoicomonas sp. Z74. Next base: position 2,991 of record NZ_JBLYZI010000021.1, on the reverse strand, counting down.
AAATGGATTGGCTTATGTGGAAGCTGAAAACATGGCTCGCAATGCCAAGCCTGTCCAGCAACCTGCTGGCCCTCAGCCTTCTGCCTCAGCCGGTATTGCCAGCTATGAAAATGGATTGGCTTATGTGGAAGCTGAAAACATGGCTCGCGAAGCTAAACCTGCCCAGCAACCTGCTGGCCCTCAGCCTTCTGCTTCAGCCGGCATTGCCAGCTATGAAAACGGATTGGCTTATGTGGAAGCTGAAAACACGACTCACAATGCCAAGCCTGTCCAGCAACCTGTAAGTCCTATGCCTTCTGCTTCAGCCGGCATTGCCAGCTATGAAAACGGATTGGCTTATGTGGAAGCTGAAAACACGGCTCACAATGCTAAACCTGCCCAGCAACCTGTTGGCCCTCAGCCTTCTGCTTCAGCCGGCATTGCCAGCTATGAAAATGGATTGGCTTATGTAGAAGCTGAAAAAATGGCTAACAGCGCTAAGCTTATGCAACAAAAAGACACCGTTAAAGGTGACAATTTTTTCATGTTCGGCTCAAGCAGTGATGAAGAGCTGAAAAAAGAACAAAAAGCTCATCGCAAACAGGTCAGAGACGCCGAAATGCGTATACGCCAAAAGGACACTGTCAAAGGTGATGACTTTTTCATGTTCGACTCAAGCAGTGATGAAGAGCTGAAAAAAGAGCAGAAAGCTCATCGCAAGCAGGTCAAAGACGCCGAAATGCGTATACGCCAAAAGGACACTGTCAAAGGTGATGACTTTTTCATGTTCGACTCAAGCAGTGATGAAGAGTTGAAAGAAGAGCAAAAAGCTCACCGTAGGGCAGCCAAGGAAGAAGCACGCTTGTACCTAAGTAAGGAAAAAGAAAAAAAACTCACCCTAGAATCCCATAAGCCTTTATCAAAAGGTTCTACCAAACAGGTTACCTCATTCCAAAACGCTACCGCCCAGACTCAACTACAAAGCGCCATTGGCTTTACAAGTCACCATTATATGGCGATGAATACTATAAACGGTGGTAGAAAAATGATGGACGGAGCCGTCAGTCTGAATGACATCGGCGCTGATGAAATGTCGGCCTCTACCAGTGCTTCTGGTGGCAAGGTGCATGTCCAGCAGGGTGGCGTCTATACCTACGGCCAGATTTACGGACTGAGGTCCAACCAGGGCCAGACCGACGATATCATCGGCTTCAACACCAATGGCTTTGGTCTTGAAGTGGGTCTGTTCAAACAAGTGGAAAGTGACTGGTCCTTCGGAATGATGATGGGCATGCAGAAACTGAACACAGGGTTTGACGCCTCTCAGGACAAGCAGAAAGCCAGTAACTTCCGCTTCGGTCCTTTTGTTTCTTTCAACAAGGATCAACTGCACCTTAACGCCCTGCTGACTTATGGCTGGACGGATTTTGACAACACCCGTCATGATCTGACCAGCAAGAGCGCTCTTTCCTCCAGCCCGAAATCCAAGGAACTGACCGCCTACGGCTCAATTGGCTATGACATTCCTCTGGATAAGGTCAACACCGGCCTGGTACTCACCCCCAATGTTGAGCTGCTGTACCTTTCAAGCAACCTGGACGGTTATACCGAAGAAGGCAACAATGGCTTGAAGGTTGAGAAACAGAGCCGGACTGACATGGTGGCCAGAGCAGGCATGCAGGCCCGCTACTCCCTGCTGGATCATCAACACCCACAGGAACTCCGTGCCGGTCTTGGTTATCAGCACAACTTCCTGGACGACAAGCCCCTTCAGGTGAGTACGGCGGGTCAAAGCAGCCTGCAGGTGCTCAAAACGGGAAGCCAGGGTAAAAATGCGGCCTATTACAGCGCCGGTTATTCGGTCATGCTGGCAGACGACAAAAGCCTGAGCTTTGACTACATGGGAGCCACCGGCAAAAAGAGCCAGTCTCATGCCCTGGCCCTGACCTATGAAATGAAGTTCTGACGTTTTCTGTCTGTAACGCTTCATTAAAAAAAGGCCGCACACAACAGTGCGGCCTTCATTTTTTATAAAGGACACTTTGATAAAAAAATATTGTGTAATTCAGTTTTTCAAACTCTCCTCCTCCAACCAGCTTTCAATCAATTTTCCTGAGAACGAACTATTCAAAAAAAAAACTGTCTTAGTCCGAGTCCCAAATCAATAGATCAACAGGAAATGGAAATGAAACAAACCATAACCTCTTCATTCAAGAAAAATAAACTAGCTCTTTCAATTAGTACCATTGTATTACTTGGTACTGTTCAAGCAACATCAGCCGATTCAAAAATCCCCCAGACTATTGAACCGCATAATGTGGGCAATAAAACGGAGCAAGTTACTCAGAAAAATACTGAAACCCACTCTAAAATAATTACCGAACCGGTTAAGTCCACAGGATCACCCTATCCATTAAAACAGAACACTCTTCCTACACCTCTTAAACCACCTGTGCCAACCACGATCCAATCAGATCAAACGCCTTTAAGCAAAAGCCCAACAACTACGACAGTGACAGAACAAAATCAGCCGGTTAGCCAGCAAGCCGGTTCTCATCAAACACAACCGGTTGCGGGTCATCAATCCCATACCCCTGTTTCCACTCAAAGGGTTCAACCGCCGGTGACTCCTGCCTCCCAGACTCAACCGGTTGCGGGTCATCAAACCCATACCCCTGTTTCCACTCAAAGAGTTCAACCACCGGTGACTCCAGCCACCCAGACTCAACCGGTTGCGGGTCATCAAACCCATACCCCTGTTACCACTCAAAGGGTTCAACCACCGGTGACTCCAGCCACCCAGACTCAACCGGTTGCGGGTCATCAATCCCATACCCCTGTTTCCACTCAAAGGGTTCAACCGCCGGTGACTCCAGCCACCCAGGCACAACCGGTTGCGGGTCATCAATCCCATACCCCTGTTTCCACTCAAAGGGTTCAACCGCCGGTGACTCCTGCCTCCCAGACTCAACCGGTTGCGGGTCATCAAACCCATACCCCTGTTTCCACTCA
>NZ_JBLYZI010000020.1:0-69000 GCF_057680865.1 Endozoicomonas sp. Z74 | reverse complement strand
ACCTGAGCTTTGAATTCAGGTGCATGACGCTTCCTTTTTCTGACTGTCATTTTCCCCTCCTTGAAAGGGCATCATACAGTCGAAAAACTTAACTTAGCCAGTGGTCCAGTTTTTGGGGTCCACTATACCCCCTTGTGACCCAAGACGCCTGGAGTGCAAAGAAAAACATTAAAAGACTATTTTTCTTGCATCTTTGCACGGTACTCAAGGGAGGGACGACAACTTACTTCGTTCGCACAGAGTTGCTCGAAATATGGGTCCCGAGGCGGAGCATTATCAACATATTGATCGGAGTCCAGGTTATACCACCGGTCTGTCATTGTGAAATTCAGGGTATATTGTTGACCTGGCACCACGTCATCATACGATACAAAATGTGTATAACTGAATGGGTTTAAGAAGTCTCGTTCGTGTTTATATGCATAAGTGATTTTACCTGCGCCATTTTTGTACTTATCCACCGTTTCCTGATCAAACGAAGGAAATAACATCAGAAAGTCATCCGAAATGGCCTGCATTTTACCGAAAACCTTTTGCATTTCAATGTTAGTCTGAGCGGTCAGGCGTTCTGTATTTTTGGAGGGCTCTTCATTAGGCTCCAGTACTTCAACTGTGATTGAGGCGACCCTACTCATCGGTTCGTATTCATGAACGATTCTTACGTAAAAGTCCGCCAAACTATACTTACACTCTTGCTTTTTCATATAGCGGACAGGCACTTCCACACGGTAGCGGCCAGGATTAAGAGTGTTATTTTCCTTGCTGTCAACCGTTTCCCTTACCAATAGATAACGATCAACCCCGATCAGATCACACCCTGGCGCTTCAGCATCAGGGCGGAAACGTGCAACGGTTTGAACCTGTGAGTTTGGGGGTATTTTGCCTTTAAAGACAACTGTCCCCTTAAGGCTATGAGAGTTGCTAATGCAGCCCGGAAGAGCCAGTATTCCAAAAACAAGAACCACCTGCTTTTTCATAAAAACACTTCTATATTCAATTGCGTTTGATATCCAGGTCTTTCATCTTTGCCCGGTACTCAAGGGATGGGCGACAGTTATCTTCATTAGCACAACGTTCCTCAAAATATGGATCCTTAGGTGGAGCCTTATCCACATAACGATCATTATCTCTGTCGTATATCTTATCCGAAAATTTAAAATCCACGGTATAGACAGTCCCTGGCTCAAGGTCTTCCGGCAAAGTATAAAAACTTGTTCTTTTCGTCATTTGTGGGTAATCCGGATGGGAGTAAGATCTTGACGAATAATAAACCAATGGTTCTTCATGTCGTTTCAAACCCTTACCACGTGTATAAAACATCCTCCTTAGCTCAACCCCCATCGGTTCTTTTGGAATGCGCTGACTGACTAGACTGTTAACCTTATCCGGTGCACTGGCGGGAATAACCCAAACACCGCTGCCCCCCCATTCTGTTGTCACTCCTACCGACAACTCCACCATTCGATAACGGCAATCTTTTGACCCTGTATACCGGGTAGGCAACTCTATTCGGTAGCGACCTGACTTACTGGTGTTATTTTCTAAAGAGTACCAACGCTTTTCAAAGCTCTTATTTTTATAACTGGCTGTACCAATTATATAATTCTGGCATTTTTTAATGTTTTCCCCTGCAATGAAATGAGCCCATACACCAGCTTGTGAATTAGCCGGGATCTCCCCTTCAAAAAAAATGGAATCGGTAAAATTATATCTTGCTGGCTGGCTTGAGCAGCCTGTAAGCATCAGAAATGCAATGACAATAATAACACGCTGCTTCATGACTCAATTTCCCTAACCATTGCTGCAATGGCTTGATTCATTAGTGGATTCTCTTCCGATGAATACAAGCGATGAGCAATAGAGCTAATAGCCAGCCATTGAGTCAATGTAGTCCGCTCAACTTGCCACTCATCCAAGCGTTGAGCCAGGAATGTCTCGTAGTCTCTTCGCCCGGCAGGGGTTTGCAACCGGTTTCGATCGTACTTTTCCAGAATACGGTCGGGGTGCTGGTAAAACACCGCCATTTGTTCCAGTTCAGCCACCCGCTGAGTGACCCACATATGCCGACTGTCGTTTTGATTCTGCCAGCGATTCCAGAACATCAGTAGGTCATCACGAAGCCCCTTGAGGTACTCCCCGGAACCATGGTTACTGCCACCCAGGGGGCTGGCTCCATCCACCACATTTTTCAGCACCAGAGGTGGCCCCCCCTTCTGTGTGTCGCCCTGACGGATCTGGATGGGCATGCCATGATGCCGATAATGGTGCTCATCCCAGTCCAGCACAAGGCTCCAGGCCAGCTTGGGGATGGTAGAGGTGGGTTTCAGGGCCGTAACACCAAGAATGATCATCAACTCTTTAAGGGATGTATTAAACCCAGGCGCAGGCACCATGGTTACCGGATCATCCATATTGATATGGCGGAAATGGGTTATCCCCTTAAAGTGCTCCACCATTTGTTCATCCCCAACCCTGGGACTGCCGTAGGTGTATAAAATAATCCGGCAGTCCAGTATTGTGCTCAAATAACAGGCGATTAGTGTTGCCAGTGCACCGCCCAAACTATGGCCTGTTACATAAACAGTTTCCAAAGCTAATTCACGATCACTTATGTAATCGTATATTGCATCTCGTATCCCCAAAAAAGCCCTTAAAAACCCCTCATGAACCTCCCCCTCACCCCCTTCAATAATGAAGGGGGTTTTCTTCGCATCAGTGTCCGTAAATACATCTCGAATACTGGAAGTGCCCCTGGCAGCAATCAGTAAGCTCTGATCAGTATGCGTAATAAATGCATGAGTATCAGTATCTTCATCATACAAGTACTGCTTGTATCTTCCCCTGTCGTTCAACTTGTTCAAAAACAGAGTATTGTCCAAAGCCACCTCTTCAACAATAGGCGGATAAGGCTCAATACTTTCAATGTACGTGGGAATTTCCCGGTTCCGCAACCGATTCAAAATATCACTGACCGAACCTTTGACCGGCTCCGGGTTTTCCGCATCCATACCCCATTTGGCATAGATCAACCGCATCATAATGCCCAGGTTCCAGGCATTAACCAGATTGTACTGATCTGAGGGAATCAGAATGGGCCGGTATGCCCGCAGGGACTGCAGCCGGAGCACAAAACAGGCGCCCACACCAAGCTTGCCGCTGGCATAGCCCAGAGGTGTCGGGCTTTTATGAATATCGGGCAGATCGAGGTTTTCCGGCACTTCCGCCAGGTCTTCAAATGTAACTGCGTGGTAGACCAGCAGCTTTCCTTCAGCGTCTTTGCCTCCATTATCCTCAAAGCCCGGTTCCTGGCTGACCAGCCGTTGATCAAAAGCGGCTCGGGCCGGACACGGTTGTTCTTCGCCCCCCATAGGCCGCTGCTGGGCGGCCTGGTAAAGGGCATCGGCATCAAAGCGAACATGCACTATTCCGGCCGGAAGGCCGTCTACCCGGGCATGACCACCTGTCAGGTAGGTTGGGTGGACCTGCCCCTGACAATCGGTGACCCACAGGGGCAGGTTGTCGTAGGGCTGCCCCTGCTCATCGTACAGTTCAATCTCTACCCACTGGTTGAGGCGCTGGCATTCAATGCAATCGTTGCTGATCTGGCCGGTGGTCATACTGCGCTGTCCTGATCCAAAGTTTTACCAAGTCTGTTTATCCAACATCGGTTCTGTTGCTATAGGCATTTCGCCATCCGGTATAAACGACTGAGCACGGTGGGTTCATCGGTTTCTTTGAGGGCGGCCTGGAGCCGGGGGTGGTCAAACAGCGATTCATTTCCGGTCACCGCCAGTACCGTATAAAGACTCAGGGCATTCCCCGTCAGCTGCCGTTTTTTTCCCTGTTCCAGGGACTGGCGTAAAAAATCTTTTAGAGCCCCCTGCTGTGCTTTCCGCAGGCAACTGGCCCTGTCCTGCTGCCAGAGCCAGTTTTCCAGGTTATTCAGATAGAGGTGATCACAGCCCGAGCGATGCTCCGGCTTGATGTCCCACCAGAATGCTTGCTCCGCACAGTCATTTTTCTCAGTGGCTCCCTCCATCACCAGCCACTGGTCCCGATGCCAGAGGGTCAACTGACTGGCAGGCCCCATAAAACGACATCGATCTTCTTCTGACATTTTTGGCAGCATTTCCCCAATCACTCGCGGGTCGTGATAACGAAACATCACCGCCTGCCCCTCCAGACAGGCACAGACCAGGCTGCGCCAGTGAGCAGCCACCCGATCAAAGGTTGCCCCGGAAAAAAACAGCCAACCAGGCGCATGGGCTTTATGTTCATCCAGCCACTGAATAAATGGGCTTTTTGTTTTCAGGGGCAGCAACCAGGGACCAAACTCCAACTGCTTCCGATAGTCGGTTTGGGCAAACAGTGGCAACGCTTCTCCTTGCTCAATCTGATAAAACACCGGCAGGGGAGCTGGTTCCGCCAGGGGGTCAACAATGGCGTAGAGACACTGCTTCAGAAAACCGCCCTGTATCCGGCACCAGTCCTGTAACGTTGCATTGTTCGTCATTCACTGACCTCATCCATTACCGGGCACTCCTTAACCGTAGCGGCCCCCTTTTCCCGAGCGGCTATCAGAGCCGATGGCTGAAGCGCTACCGGTGGCAGCAGTACTTCAGCCTCCCTTGGCTCTGGCACCGTCCCGGTACGATCCTGATCTGCCGCTACCGGTAACATTGGCATTTCCGGACTGGCCCCGGAGCCGGACCCCGGGGAGCCGCCGGAGTTGATGTTAATGGCCGGCCCCACCAGGCTGACCCCGGAGGGGTCTACTTTGACAAAACTGCCCCCGCCGGAGAGGCTGATTTCCGACCCGGCATTGAGCACGATTTTGCTGCCCCCTTTAAGATGCACTTCACTGCCAGCATCCACACAGGTGGCGCTGCCCGCCCGGATGTGCTCAGTGCCACCAATGGTTCTGGACAGGTTTTTCCCCACGTAGTGACGCTGTTCGCCACCGGTGGTTTGATGGTGGTCGCCCCCGGTAAGGCCGTAGTGGTCAGCGCCGGTCATTCCATGACAGTCGTTGTCTGTTTGCTGGCGCAGATCGTTGCGGATGCTCAGGTCGAAATCTTTCTGACCATGGACAAACAGTTGCTCATGGTCTGCCTTATCTTCAATACGCAGTTCGTTATAGCCTTCGCCACCAGGGCTGCTGTTGCTTTTCAGCAGGGTTCGGGTTTTATGTTCCGGCAACCCATAGGGCTGAGGGTTCTGGCTGTTGTAACTGCATCCCACCACCAGGGGCTGGTCCACATCACCATTGATAAAGCTGACCAGTACCTCCATACCCACCCTTGGCAGAGTGAAGGCACCATAGCCATTGCCCGCCCAGCTCTGGGCTACCCGAACCCAGCAACTGGTCTGGCCATCGGCCTGACCTTCCCGGTCCCAGTAGAACTGAACTTTTACCCGGCCATAGTCGTCGGTGTGAATTTCTTCGCCCTCGGGGCCGGTGACCACTGCACTCTGAATACCGTGTAGGGTGGGCTTAGCCAGGGGTTCTGGCCGCCAGAAGCAGTCCCAGGAAGTGGCCTCAAACCGGTTGTGGTAACGGGCCTGGCCACTGGCCGTTTCTTCCAGCACCTGGGGCTGCTCTCCCTGATGCTCAATACTCGTTGTGAGCCAATACTGGTTCCAGTCCGTCTGGCTGTGACCATCCAGGGCCAGAAAAGCGCCGGCACTCAGAGCCGGTATATGGCTTTCCCCAAAGGCCTGTCGGGTGTCCCGCCGTTTCTGTTCCATTCCCAGTGACGTCTGGCGGCTGCCTTCCACATCATCCTGGAAGCTCCCCGGCCAGGTGTAATCCACAAGCGCACTGTCTCCCTCCACTTCCAGGGGAACCGGGGTTTTGCTTTGCTCCAGAGGGCGACTGGCACGGGTGAAGTTATAGTCCCGAAGGTCCACCTGACCAACCCCGACCCGGTGCTCTACTTCAAAAGCGGTCACGGTATCAAAGGCGGCGTTCATGCCGTTGCCACTGTTGTAGACGGCCAGCTCCCCTTCAGGAGGCACCGGGAAACCGTCCTGGCCATCGGCCAGTACCAGCAGATGTTTTTCCGGGTCGTGCTCGAAGTGAAAATGGATCCCCTCTTCTGCCAGGATACGACGGATAAAAGCCAGCTCGCTTTCCCCGTACTGGACGCAATAGTCCCGGGCTGAATAGCTGCTGTTGAGTCTCAGCTCATAGCGGTCCGACAGAATACCGGCGTCTTCCAATAACTGGGTGACAATGGCTGGCACCGACTGGTTCTGGAATACCCGGTGATTCCGGCGGTAGTCCAGCAGTTTCAGGGAGGGCTCAATCACCAGGGCATAGCGGGTCAGACGACGGCCGGTGTCCAGCCGTTCCATGGCGGTAACCTGACCATGGATATGACGGTCCCGGTCACTGCCCCGCAAAGTGAGCAGGGCGGTATGATGCAGATAACCGTTCAGATCCAGGTCCGGGTTCTCGCAGACCGCCTGGACGGTGAATTGGAAGCACTGGTGAATCGACTCCTTCCCCTGGAAGGATTCAACTTGCAGCAGATCACGAAGAGAGTCATCCAGACCGGCGACCTGGAGCAGAAAGCGGGCTTGATTGGCAGCGGCTGACATATACGACTTTGGTGTTTTATTAGAGGAGCGCCAATCTATACTGCAAGCCGTTGCCCGGGATAGTGAGTCAAATCAACAAAGCCGTGAAAAAAAGCGGGTGATTTTTATTTTTGCTGATGACTGCTCAATCCTGGTGATTCGGTGCTCAGATCGCTGGTCAGCAGGCAGCCAGATCTATCAAAAGCGCCGATGAATGATTTCCCTCTCCAGTACCTGCTGTCTTTCATAAGGCTGAGAAGCCAGCTTTTTCTGGAGGCTAGCCATGGCCAGCTCTGCCATCTGCTGGTATTTCTGCCTGGCGGAATGGATGGTAAACGGCATCAGGTCCAGTATGTAACTGTCCCCGAAGGTGACCCAGAGCCAGTCTCCGGAGATTTTATCCCGGTATTGCCGTAGGTATTGAAAGGCCCCTTCCATCAGGGTTAATGAAGCGGTAAACAGGAGCCTGGGAAGCGTTCTTGTTTCCTGATAATAGGCGGACATCATCTCATACCCGGCTTCCACAGAATAATCCTGCTGGAAGACCTTTATATCACCGGAACGGTAACCGCCGGACTCCAGGGCTTCCTGAAAACCAGCCAGACGTTGCTGGCTGTTTACCATGTCTTCATTGCCCCCAAAATAGACCAGATCCCCCTGGCTGTTTTCCAACAGGGCACGGGTCAGTTCGCTGGCAGAGTGATGGTCATCACTGACGATAAAGTCCAGGTCCGTTCCCGGTTGATGACGGTCCAGCAGGATCACCGGCACCCCCCGGGACTGGGCATAATGGTAAATGCCATAATCCTTGAGGCAGGCCACGGAAATAATGGCCTCCACTTTTCGACCAATCAGGGTTTTCACCAGAGCCTCTTCTGTGGCGGGGTTATCGTCAGAAGAGCTGATCAGCAGATGAAACCCTGCCTTTCTGGCCAGCCTTTCCAGGTACTTACTGAGCTCGGCAAATCCGTGGTGCATCAGATCCGGCAGAATCAAAGCCATTAAGCGGCTGTTCCGGTTTCTCAGCCCGGCTGCCTGGGCATTGGCGATGTAGTTGTGCTCAGCCGCCAGCTTCATCACCCGGTCCGTGGTCTTCTGGCTGATCCGGTAATGATCAGCGCGACCGTTAAGAATAATACTGGCGGTGGTTTTAGAGACGCCTGCCAGACGTGCGATATCAACCAGCTTCATACAGTTGTTTAAAAAGTGACCTGAATCAATAAAAGATGAACAAACAATCACACACATTGTAATCGCTAAATCGGTTTAGTTACCATCGAAAAAAAGCTAAAACGGTTTAGTTAACATGCTGACACTTCAACAATCCAATGTTCACTTAAACCTGACCGCCAGTGACAAGCAATCAGCCCTTGCCCTGGTGGCGGGAAAAATGGTGGAAGCCAACCTGACCACTCCCGGGTACCTGAACGGCCTGCTTGCCAGGGAACAGCTGTCATCCACCAGTCTGGGTAACGGCATCGCCATTCCCCATGGCACACCGGAAAGTCGCGATGCCATCCTGAACACCGGCCTGATGGTGCTGCAGTTTCCTGAGGGAGTGGACTGGGGGAATGGGCAGACGGTTTATCTGGCGGTGGGCATTGCTGCCCGTTCCGATGAGCACTTGAGCCTGTTAAGCGCCTTAAGTCGTATTCTGGACAATGAGGTTCTGTGCCGTAAGCTGGCCACAACCGATAACCCTGAAGATATCTGCTCAGCATTTATCGGCAAACCGGTCAACGCGACCAAAGAAACAAAACCAGTGTTGTCTATTGACTGCATTCGGTGTCAGTACCCGGCTGACACGCTTTCTTACTTGCAGGATATCACCACAGCCCCCCTTCTCGCCCGGGATTATATCGACGATTCCAAAGCCCGGGAGCTGCTTGAAGCCAAGCCATTTTTCCTCAGTGAGTCCATTGCCCTGGTGAGTGTTGCCGGAGCCCTTCATACCGGTATATCCATGGTGGTTCCCGAAAAACCGGTGGCCCATGGCCAGCGCTCCATCCAGCTGATGGTGGCCGTTGCCGCCAGAAACGGGGATCACCTCCCCAGCCTGCGGACGCTGACTCAATGGGCCCAGGATCCGGCATTTATCCAGCAAGTAGCTGATTGCACCCGCCAGGATCTGTATCAGGCCGTCTCTGGAGGAGAGAGCTGGTCGTCCGCAGCCGAAGCAAAAACCCGACAGTTTGTTATCCGTAATCCCCACGGCCTCCATGCCCGGCCCAGCGGTCTGTTTGTGGCCGCCATAAAACCCTTCAAGGCCGAAATCAAAGTGCGCAACCCGGTCTCCGGTCCGGAGTTTGTGGATGCCAGAAGCCTGATCAAATTAATGGGCCTGAACATCGCCTGCGGCAACACCATCGATGTCCGGGCCACCGGTGCCGACTCCCTCCAGGCACTTGAAGCCCTGGAAAAAGCCATTAACGAAGGATTGGGCGAATGATCGTTTCCCTTACCCTGAACCCGGCCATCGACCAGACGTCCTGGGTTAACTGCCTGAAGCCCGGACTGGTCAACCAGGCGGATAGCTCTGTGAAAACCCCCGGAGGCAAAGGGGTGAATGTGGCACGGGTTCTGGCTGACCTGGGAGAGCCTGTCACCGCCAGTGGCCTGCTCGGCAGGGCCTCCAGCCCCTTTTTTGAGAATTACCTGGACAAGCACAACATTCTCAACGGTTTTATTGAAGTGGATGGGGAGACCCGAACCAATATCAAACTCGTAAACCGTTCTGATTCAGCGGTGACCGACATCAATTTTACCGGGTTCACCGCTTCTGCTGACGACCTGAAACAGCTACTGATTCGCCTGGAGGAATACCCTGAAAACACCCTGGTAATGGTGGGTGGCAGCCTGCCTCAGGGTATCTCACCCAATGACTTTGTTTTTTTCCTGAAGAGCCTGAAAGAGAGGAAGTTCCGACTGGCCATTGACTGCAGCGGGAAAGCTCTGCGCGAAGCGATCCAGGTTCAGCCGGAGATCATCAAACCCAATATTCATGAACTGAAAGAACTGATGACCCTCACTGGCTGCCCTAAAAACGACGAACGAACCTATGCCAGACAACTGGTGGAGCAAGGCGTAGACCATGTGGTTCTGTCCTGTGGCAGCGAGGGGGCCTGGTTTTTCTCCCGGGACAGCGAATTGTTCGCCCGCCCGGGCCCGGTTGACCTGGTCAGCCCTGTGGGTGCCGGGGATTCCATGATGGCTGGCTACCTCTATGCCCTTACCCACCAATACACCCCGGATGAACGTGCCCGACTGGCAACAGCGGCAGCCATGGCCGCCGTCAGCCAGCCAGGGGTTGGCCTCTCTTCCCGGGAACATCTGCAAGCGACCATGAGGAGCGTTGATGTTCTGACATCACGTTGAGTGCTCAGGAGGCTCATTATGGACAAGACAATGAAACAGATCGTATTAATCAGTACCTGCCCGGCGGGCGTTGCCAGCTGCTTTCTGGTAGGAGAGAAAATGGCGGCCGCTGCTGCCAGAAAAACCATCACCCTGAACACTGAAGTTCACAGTCCCCTGGTCACTGAGACATTGGCTCCGGGGGTTCTTGCCGATGCCGACCTGATCATCGTCACTCAACCGGCCATTCCCGACAAGCTGCTCCCCCGCCTGGCTGGCAAGCGGGTTTACTGCACCAGCACCCAAGCCGTGATGGACAATGCTGAGCAGGTTCTGGAGGTGGCTGAGCAACAGGCTAAAGTGCTTTCCGGACATAAACAAAACCGTTCTGGGCAGCAAAAAATAGTCGCAGTCACCGCCTGCCCTACCGGTGTCGCCCACACATTCATGTCGGCAGATGCCCTGTCCATTGCCGGTCAGGAACTGGGTCATGATATCCATATCGAAAAACAGGGCTCGGTTGGGGCCCGGGATCCTCTTGAAGCGCAACAGATTGCCGATGCGGATGTGGTCATTCTCGCTACGGACATTGAGGTGGACACCCAGCGCTTTGCCGGCAAAAAAGTATTTCGAACCTCCACCGGGGAAGCCCTCAAACACCCTGTAGAGGTCATTGAGAAAGCGCTTTCGGAAGGAAAAGTGGAAACGGCTGAAGCAGCGCCCTCCGAGTTCAGCAAAAAGAAGGCGTCCGGCGCCTACCGACACCTGCTGACCGGTGTCTCTTATATGCTCCCCCTGGTGGTGGCTGGCGGACTGATCATCGCCCTGTCGTTTGCTTTTGGCATCAAAGCCTTTGAGGCTGAGGGAACGCTGGCCGCGGCATTGATGAGTATCGGTGGCGGCAGTGCCTTTGCCCTGATGGTGCCGGTACTGGCAGGCTACATTGCTTTTTCCATCGCTGACCGTCCCGGACTGGCTCCCGGCCTGATTGGCGGCATGCTTGCAGCCTCCTTGGGGGCGGGATTTCTCGGAGGTATTGCTGCCGGATTTCTGGCCGGTTACTCCGCCCGGTATATAGAGAAAACCATTCGCCTGCCGGCCACCATGGAAAGCCTTATGCCGGTTCTGGTCATTCCCCTGTTAAGCAGTCTGGTGACCGGTCTGCTGATGATCTATGTGGTGGGAACCCCCATTAAGTTCATTATGGATGGGCTGACTGCTTTTCTTCAGAGCATGAGTGGCACCAATGCAATTCTGCTCGGAGCCCTGCTCGGAGGCATGATGGCCTTTGATATGGGAGGGCCGGTCAATAAAGCCGCCTATACCTTCGGTGTCGGCCTGCTCACCAGCCAGACTTACGCTCCCATGGCGGCCGTTATGGCGGCCGGTATGATCCCGCCCCTGGGTATGGCCCTGGCCACGTTCCTGGCCAGAAACACCTTCAATGACGAAGAGCGGGAAAGTGGCAAGGCGGCGGGTATTCTGGGCCTCTGTTTTATCTCCGAAGGTGCTATTCCCTTTGCCGCCAGAGACCCGTTGCGGGTCATTCCCTGCTCCATGCTGGGGGCTGCAGTCACCGGTGCACTGTCCATGTGGATGGGCATTGAGCTGAAAGCTCCCCATGGCGGCGTGTTCGTCATGATGATTCCGGAAGCCATTAGTCATGTGGGCTACTATGCCCTGGCTATTCTCGCAGGGACCCTGGTGACCGGAGGTGCCTACAGTGCTCTTCGCACAACCCTGGGCAAAAACAAGAAGCATCAGGAGCCGGTTACCATTTGATTTGACCACCGTTTCTTCTGACTTTCTGGCCAGCAGTGCTCCTGGAACCTGCTGGCCTTCTTTTCTCTTCCAACAATCACCCGTCGTACATTCACCGACTTATAAGGGCTCAGGTCCAGCTTCTGAAAACCTCACCTTCTATTGATTTTCGTCAGTTTTCATTTTGTTTACTTTTGCTCAACATATAAACAGTCTTGTTTCCTTGTTGTTCGTTATCGTTAACTGCCTATGAAAACTATTTTTGCACATAGAGGGATGTCTTCACTCGCTCCTGAGAACACGCTGTCTGCTTTCAGGAAGTGCCGTGACTATGGCATTAAGTGGCTGGAGTGTGATGTCGATATTCTCGCAGACGACACCATTGTGATCTCCCATGACGACACACTTGACCGGTGTACTGACAGAAGCGGAAGCCTCTACCACCTCACCAGAAAGGATCTTGCGGACATTGACGCAGGCAGCTGGTTCAGCGGTGAATACACCAACGAGCGGATACCGACGTTTGAAGCGTTCATTGACCTGGTTAATGAACATGAATTGAACGTCAATATCGAAATCAAGTCCTGCTCCAACGGCTGGAGCAAAACCCTTAAGCTCATCGAAGGGGTTATCAAAGGACTGGAAAAACTCAATATTGACCGGAAAGTGATTGTTTCCAGCTTTAACCATATTGCCCTCTATGAATTTAAACGGCGATGCCCTGATATCCCCGTAGCCTGCCTGTTTGTTCATGAAAATCTGTGGGGTGACTGGGAGTCCATCTTGCAGGCCTGCCAGGCAGAGTACATCCACCCCGAAGACAAGGGGCTGACCAGAGAGATGGTTCAGGGCTTCAGGGAAAAGGGTTACAAAGTCAATGTATACACCGTCAATGACCGAGCTCGTATCAATGAGCTGTTCAACTGGGGCGTCGACGGAATATTTACCGATATAGCCCAGCAATTACCCGAACATTATAACCACCAGCACAGTGGCTGACGGCTCAGCCTCAGGCACTTCATTTGACTCGAACACAGCATCATCGAAGGGCGACAGGTTAACTTTATGGAAAAGTTGATTGGCAAAATAGGGTTCAGCAGCAGAAACCAGTTTTATGGTTTTTTGTCTGTTGTCTTCTCCGGACAAATCATTTATTCCGCTTTTGAAGCATTTAAGGGGACTTTCTACAACTTATTGCTGGACGTTCTCAGCATTGATAACACCCAGATGGGGATCCTGTTCACCCTGATCGGTTCGGCCATGTTTTTCTACATACCGGCAGGCTGGGTCAACAATCGCTTCTCTGTTCGATCCATCCTGATGTGCAGCCTGATGGTGCGGTTTGTCAGCATGATGGTCATTGTCCTGTTCCAGCCCGACTTTATGGTGCTTGCCGTGATTGCCGGAATCTGGGGACTGACGGATGCCGTATTCTGGCCTGCGGTGGTCAACGGCGTGAGCCTGATGTCCGGTGAACACAATAAAGGAATGGCGTTCGGGTTGCTGGAGTCTATTCGCCGCGCAATGGAAATGAGCATGAATGCCGCCATTGTGGGTGTTATGGCCTTGCTGGGTGGTTCCATCCTGATCTTCAAAGGCTCCATACTGGTTTATACGTTGCTGATTCTTCCCATGATTTTCATGGTCTGGAAGTTTG
Organism: Endozoicomonas sp. Z74; assembly: GCF_057680865.1. NCBI lineage: Bacteria > Pseudomonadati > Pseudomonadota > Gammaproteobacteria > Oceanospirillales > Endozoicomonadaceae > Endozoicomonas > Endozoicomonas sp. Z74. The sequence goes on along the minus strand of NZ_JBLYZI010000020.1, from coordinate 55,646 downwards.
TTCCTGAAAATAATATTGAACCCACCCAGGGCGAATCCAAAAACACAGCCGCTCTCAAAGGCTTGATCCAGGTCCTGAAAATGCCCACCGTCTGGCTGGCCGCCTTGACCTCACTCACCGTCTATTGGGTCTATATCACTCTTATCTACACCGTTCCTTACCTGCAGGCTGTGTTTGGGCTGTCCACTTCCCAGGCAGCTCTTTTCGGGATTATCAATACCGGTGCAATGGGCGTCGTCGCAGGCCTTATCGCAGGCTCTCTGTCTGATTTCCTGTTCAAGTCATCCATCAAGATGATGATGTTTGCCATGGCTCTGACAGCCATCTGCCTTGGGGTCACCATTTTGCTGCCCAAAGGTCCGTCAATGTTGTATGCCAACATGGCCCTTCTGATGGCATTCTCCTTCTCCATATTCCTTGCCAAAGGCATTATTCTGGCGCCGGTCGCGGAAGCAGGGGTTCCAAAACAGTTCAGTGGTGCCGCCATGAGTGTTGGCTCATTTGCTGCCTACGCCTCCGTCTTCTGGGCTTACGCCCTCAATGGCTGGATCATTGATAACTTTGAACCTGTACAGGCCTATCAAACCATTTTCGGAATCGGCCTGGCCGTTGCTCTGACCGGTATGGTCTGTGCTTTACTGCTGATCTCCCTGAAAAAACGGCAGCAGAAAAACAGTCCCGCAACCCACTTTTCTGATGCACAACAGACCCCAGCCTGACCCCTGACCGCCTTCTTGAGTGGCAGAACTCCCTGAGAGTCTGCCACTCTTTCCCTTCCCATTAATTCACCCGTTTCTCACAAGTTATCCACAGCCTTATACTTAGCCGCGCAAACCGGTATAATCCCCCTTCTATTTTCGACCCTGAGTGAAGGCCCACCCTCAAATCAGGGAAACCATGCCAAGAGCGCTGACAGCCCGCCTCTCTGAATTCAAATAGAGGGACTGGCCTGTTGGCATTTGAGCCTCCAAGAGGTAGTACAGTGACTTCCCAGAGCACGCCAGACATCAATACTTTTCAGGGGATGATCCTTGCCCTGCAGAACTTCTGGGCCCGGCAGGGCTGTGTCATCCTGCAACCACTGGATATGGAAGTGGGTGCAGGCACCTTTCACCCTGCCACTTTCCTCCGCGCCATCGGTCCCGAGAACTGGAACTCCGCCTATGTGCAGCCAAGCCGTCGCCCCACCGACGGTCGCTATGGCGAGAACCCCAACCGGCTGCAACATTACTACCAGTTTCAGGTGGTCATGAAGCCTTCTCCGGACAACATTCAGGAACTGTATCTGGACTCCCTGCGGGAAATGGGCGTCGATCCTCTGGTGCACGACATCCGCTTTGTGGAGGATAACTGGGAATCTCCCACCCTTGGCGCCTGGGGCCTGGGCTGGGAAGTCTGGATGAACGGCATGGAAGTTACCCAGTTCACCTACTTCCAGCAGGTGGGCGGCCTGGAATGCTATCCGGTGACCGGCGAGATCACTTACGGTCTTGAGCGTCTGGCCATGTACATCCAGGGTGTGGATAACGTTTATGACCTGGTATGGACGGTTGGCCCACAAGGCTCTGTCACCTACGGTGATGTGTTCCATCAGCAGGAAGTGGAGATGTCCACGTTCAACTTTGAGCACGCCGATACCGAAGAGCTGTTCAAACAGTTCGACTTCTTTGAGCGTGAGTCTCATAAACTGGTGGAAACCGGCCTTCCCCTGCCTGCCTACGAATACGTACTAAAGGCTTCCCATACCTTTAACCTGCTGGATGCCCGACACGCGATTTCCGTCACCGAGCGTCAACGCTTTATCCTGCGCGTCAGGACCCTGGCCAGAGCGGTAGCCAGAGCCTACTTTGATAAACGACACGAACTGGGCTTCCCGCTGGCGGACGACCGTATCCGCAACGATGTTCTGGCACAACTGGCTCAGGAGGAGAAGTAATGAGCGCGACGATTTCCAGAGAAGATTTCCTCGTTGAGCTGGGTACGGAAGAACTGCCACCCAAAGCATTGAAAAGTCTGTCTGAAGCCTTCACCCAGGGCATTATCAGTGGCCTCGAAAAAGCCCAGGTGGCCTTCTCTGAGTACCAGGCATTTGCCGCCCCCCGCCGTCTGGCCCTGCTGATCAAAGGGCTGGAAACCGCCCAGCCAGACCAGAACCTGGAACGCCGGGGGCCAGCGGTCAAGGCAGCCTTTGATGCAGAGGGCAACCCCAGCAAAGCCGCCCTTGGCTTTGCCCGTTCCAATGGCGTTGAATTTGATGCCCTGGAGCAACTGGAAACCCCGAAGGGTGCCTGGCTGGTCTACCGCTCCATTAAAAAAGGAGAGCAGACCTCATCCCTGCTGCCAGAGATTGTCTCCCAGTCCCTGGCTGGACTACCAATCCCCAAACGGATGCGCTGGGGAGCAAGCCGCACCGAGTTTGTCCGTCCGGTACACTGGCTGCTGATGATGCTGGGTAATGATGTCATTGACTGCGAAGTGCTTGGCCTTAAATCCGGTAACACCACCCGTGGCCACCGTTTCCATGCCAACCGTGAACTGCCTGTTTCCGCTCCTGCTGATTACGAAAAATGCCTTCAGGAGCAGGGAAAAGTCATGGCCGGTTTTGAAGCCCGCCGTGAAACCATCAGGGAGCAGGTGCAGGCTGTAGCCGCCAATATAGGTGGCACTGCCGTTATTGATGAAGACCTGCTGAATGAAGTCACCGCTCTTAATGAATGGCCAGTCGCTCTGTCCGGTCGCTTTGATGATGAGTTTCTGGCGGTACCGTCCGAAGCCCTGATTTCCTCCATGAAAGGCCATCAGAAGTACTTTCATGTGGTGGATGGAGAAGGCGCCCTGTTGCCTCACTTCATCACGGTTTCCAATATTGAAAGCTCTGAACCACGCCATGTGGTTGAAGGCAACGAAAAAGTCATTCGTCCCCGTCTGGCCGATGCCAAGTTCTTCTACGACACTGATAAAAAACAGACTCAGGAAGCCCGCCGGGAAAAACTCAAACCGATCGTTTTTCAGGCGCAGCTGGGTTCTGTCTTCCATAAAACAGAGCGTGTTGCCCGACTGGCGGCGTATATTTCAGCCACCGAGGGTGGTGATGCAGAGACCCCAAAACGTGCGGGCCAGCTCTGCAAGTCTGACCTGGTTTCAGAAATGGTGCTGGAATTCCCTGAGCTTCAGGGGATCATGGGTCAGTACTACGCCGAAAATGATGGTGAACCGGCAGACGTATGTAAAACCCTGAATGAGCAGTACATGCCCCGCTTTGCCGGTGACGAGCTGCCTTCCACCCTGACAGGGTGCGCTGTCGCCATTGCCGACAAAATTGACACCATTGCCGGTATCTTTGGCATTGGGCAGCTGCCCACTGGCAGCAAGGATCCTTTTGCCCTGCGCCGTGCCAGCATCGGGGTCCTGAGAATCATTGTTGAGAAAAAACTGAACCTGGACCTTGAGGCTCTGGTGGCTGAAGCCATGGCAGGCTATCAGGAACAGGGCGTTGAGCTGCCGGAAGCGGACCAGCTGAATACGACGGCCGTCAATTACATGCTGGAACGGTTTGACGCCGCTTACCAGGAAGAAGGGGTCTCTGCTGAAATCATCAATTCAGTTAAGGCTCTTCGTCCCACAAGGCCTTTGGACTTTGACCTTCGGATCAAGGCTATCAGCCGCTTTAACCTTCTGGATGAAGCCGATGCCCTCTCTTCTGCCAACAAGCGGGTATCCAATATTCTGGCCAAAGCCGGGGATATCATCATTCCGGACAGCGTGGATGAAACTCTGTTAACGGAAGCCGCAGAAGTTGAGCTGGCCAAGGTGTTATTCGCCAAGAAAACGGAGGTGGCTCCCGCTCTGAATGAAGGTCTGTATGCCATGGCGATGGAAAGCCTGGCAGCCCTGAAAGAGCCGGTGGACCGCTTTTTCGACCAGGTGCTGGTGAACGCTGAGGATGAATCCGTACGCCTGAACCGCTATGCCCTGCTGAAGCAGCTGCGCAGCCTGTTCCTGCATGTGGCGGATATCTCGTTGCTGCAGAAGTCCTGAGCCTGACTTTCTGGCCGGTGCTTTGCTGAGTCCCGGCCAGAAGTCGCTCCAGCCATTTCTCTGGACCGATCGATTCGAGAATGGAAAGCGCTATGGAACCCCGTACGCAAATTCGAACAAAACAGCAAAAACTCATTATTCTTGACCGGGACGGTGTCATCAATGAGGATTCGGACAACTATATCCGATCCGTTGACCAGTGGATTCCGATTCCTGGCAGTATTGAGGCCATCGCCAGGCTTTCCCGTGCCGGTTTTCAGGTGGCAGTGGCTACCAATCAGTCAGGTCTGGCCCGTGGCTATTTCACCATGAATGACCTGAAGGCAATGCACGACAAGATGATCCGCCTGGTTGTAGAACAAGGAGGACAGCTGAGTGACATTTACTTTTGCCCTCATGGCCCGGACGACCATTGCCGCTGCCGAAAACCCAGTCCCGGCATGCTGGAGCAGATCCTGGAGCAAACCCAGGCTGAGCCTTCAGATACCTGGGTGGTGGGGGACTCACTGAGAGACCTTGAGGCGGGTCAATCTGCCCGGTGCAAAACAGCTCTGGTTTTGACCGGAAAGGGTGGGATAACACAATCAATACTTAATGAAAAAAGGCAATGTGGTAACGTAACCAGGGTTGGGAACACTCCGGTTTTTGAAAATCTGGCCCACTTCACAGAAGAACTACTTTCAGAGGGAATTTAATGTCGTCGGTTGCCAGCCCTTCTTCTTTTTCTCGCACTTTCTCAAAACTGTTCTGGCCTGCCAGAACCCTGGTCTTTTACCTTGCCCTGGCCTTATGGACTGTTATCTGGACACCATTGATGATGGTGCTGATCTACCTGACGCCTTTCCGGAAACGCCATTTTTTCGTAAAAACCTGGTCTATTGTTGCCATCACACTCTGTCGCCTGATCTGCGGCATTCGCTGGCAATTAAAAGGAACTGAAAACATCCCGGACAACGCCTGCGTGATCATCAGTAACCACCAGAGCACCTGGGAAACGTTTTTTATTCAGACTCTGGTCACCCCACAGACCCAGGTGCTCAAGCAGGAACTGCTGAAGATTCCCTTTTTTGGCTGGGCACTGGCGGCTACCCGGCCCATCGCCATTAACCGAAATGATGTCAGACTGTCCCTGCAACAGGTTCGGGACCAGGGTAAACAATCCCTGGATCGAAATATCCGGGTACTTATTTTTCCTGAAGGTACAAGAACTGCACCGGGCACATTAGGTAAGTTCTCAAGGGGGGGAGCAGGGCTTGCCAAAGCTGCCGAAGTGGGCATTCTTCCCATCGCCCACAATGCCGGAAGCTACTGGCCCAGCACTTCATGGATCAAGAAACCCGGAACCATAAATGTTGAAATAGGCCCGGTTATAGATACGGAAAACCTTACCCCGGCACAAGCCAATGACCAGGCAAGGGCCTGGATCGCCCAGTCGATTGAGCGTATGACATAGTTCATCTTTCCAGGCTGGTCATCCCTGGCCAGCTTAACTGTCCAGACAATTCCTTAAAGCCCTGACTTATTCTGTTTTCTTGTATCAGATGATATCAATGCCATCATTCAAACTAATCATCACTGGGAGAGCGGAATAATGGCAAACCTTATCGTTAGGAATATTGACGAACGTATTGTCGCGGCCCTGAAACAAAGGGCAGGTAAAAATGGTCGTAGCGCCGAGACCGAACATCGAGAAATCCTCACATCAGCCCTTCTGAAACCTCAAAAAAGAAGTTTTGGGGAGTTTTTGCAAGACATTCCAGATGTTGGCCGTGATGAGGATTTTTCAAGGTCGGAAGACACAAGCCTGTAAATGCCTGGGCAGTAAGCTATTCTCACTGCCCTTCCATATACTTTTCCACCAGTTGAATCATGATATGGATGGCTTTGATATGCACTTCCTGGATACGGTCCGCATACCCGAAATGGGGGACCCGGATTTCCACATCCGCCATGCCAGCCATTTTTCCACCGTCTTTGCCTGACAGCAGGATCACCTTCATCCCTTTGGCTCTGGCCGCCTCTACCGCCTTTAGGATATTCCCTGAGTTGCCACTGGTACTAATCCCCAGAAGGACATCCCCTTCACTGCCAACAGCCTCAACATAGCGGGAAAAAATAAATTCATAGCCAAAGTCGTTTGATACACACGACATATGACTTGGATCGGAAATCGCGATAGCAGGATAGCCAGGACGATTTTCTCGAAACCGGCCGGTCAGCTCTTCGGCAAAATGCATTGCATCACAGTGGGAGCCACCATTTCCACAGGAAAGAACTTTTCCACCCTGCTTGAAAGAATCAGTCAATAGTCGTGCAGCGCTATCGATCGCTTCAAGATTATTTTCATTATCCAGAAAACGGTTTAAAACACTTACTGCTTCTTCCAGCTCTGCTCTGACAATGGACGTAAACTCAGAAGACATACGACACCTGAATTATAATAAAGCTAAGATTAAGTACTTTACCGAGAAAAAGAGGTTGCCTCTGGTTTAAAAAAAAACAACGCAAAATCTTTTTCTTTCGCTATGGACATTCGAATAGCACAGACAGCAACCACTCTGTTACTGCCTGCACTTTGAGCCAGAGATTAGATGTCGAGGTTTGCAACCTGAAGAGCGTTGCTCTCAATAAACTCTCTTCGAGGCTCCACATGATCCCCCATCAGGGTATTGAAGATCTGATCAGCCGCAATGGCATCGTCGATGGTCACCTTGAGCATCCTCCGGACATCGGGATCCATAGTGGTCTCCCAGAGCTGGTCCGGGTTCATCTCCCCAAGTCCCTTATAACGCTGAATGTAATGGCGCTTGGTGGATTCACTCATCAGCCAGTCCAGGGCTTCTTCAAAGGAAGTAACTTCCCGTTTGCGCTCCCCTTTCTGGATAAACGCCCCCTCTTCAATCAGGCCCTGAAGCTGCTGGCCAAGCCCGGTAATACGGCTGTAGTTAACAGAAGAGAAGAAATCAGCGTTCCAACTGTATTCGCTGGGAATACCATGGGCAATGATGGTCACTTTCGGAAGCCAGGCATTCAGCTCCTTATCTTCCGTTAATTCAAAGGACATCGTACTGCCAGACACCTTCAGCTCTTCTATCCTTTTGGCCAGCTCTTCAACCCACTGTTGCATGGTGTCACGATCCGTCAGGCTCTGCTCTGTAAGCGCAGGCATGTAGATCATCTCACGAAGTACCTCAACGGGGTAAACCCTGGAAAGCCGGTCTGCAATGGCATGCACTTCCCGGAAATCCTTCACCAGCTCTTCCAGAGCCTGGTCGGCAATGCCCGGAGCATTTTCATTCACATGCAGGCTGGCATTTTCCAGTGCTGACTGAGTCAGGTATTCATCCAGGGCCGGATCATCCTTGAGGTATTGCTCCTGCTTACCCCGCTTCACCTTATAGAGTGGAGGCTGAGCGATGTAGATATAGCCCCGCTCAATCAGTTCAGGCATCTGCCGGAAGAAGAACGTCAGCAGCAGCGTACGAATGTGAGAACCGTCCACATCCGCATCAGTCATAATAATGATGTTGTGATAGCGAAGCTTATCGATATTAAATTCTGTCCGGCCAATCCCGCAGCCCAGCGCAGTGATCAAAGTACCCACTTCCTGGGAAGACAGCATCTTGTCAAAGCGGGCTTTTTCCACATTCAGGATTTTACCCTTCAGGGGCAGAATGGCCTGGGTTTTCCGGTTTCGCCCTTGCTTGGCAGAACCTCCTGCAGAGTCACCCTCCACTATGTAGAGTTCAGACAGGGCTGGGTCTTTCTCCTGGCAATCAGCCAGCTTTCCAGGCAACCCGGCAATATCCAGTGCACCTTTACGACGGGTCATTTCCCTCGCCTTACGAGCAGCTTCCCTGGCCCTGGCAGCGTCCAGCATTTTGCCGACAACCGCTTTGGCTTCCTGAGGATTTTCAATCAGGTAATCACCCAGGTACTTACTCATTTCCTGCTCTACCGCCGACTTCACTTCCGAGGAAACCAGCTTGTCCTTGGTCTGGGAAGAGAACTTGGGATCCGGCACTTTGACCGAAATAATGGCCGTTAACCCTTCCCGGGCATCATCTCCGGAAGTAGCCACTTTGGCGTTTTTCTGGAAGCCTTCCCTTTCAATGTAAGTGTTCAGGTTTCGGGTCAGCGCCGCCCTGAAACCTGCCAGGTGGGTTCCACCATCACGCTGGGGAATGTTGTTGGTGAAGCAGAAAATGCCTTCCTGAAACCCGTCATTCCACTGCATCGCCACTTCAACACCGATCCCGTCTTCACGGGTCATATTGAAATGAAACACCTTATTGATCGTAGTTTTGTTCTGGTTCAGGTGCTCAACAAAGGCTTTCAATCCCCCATCATACTTAAAGTCATCCACCTTTCCAGTTCGCTCATCGGTGAGCTGGATATAAACACCGGAGTTCAGGAAAGAAAGCTCCCTCAGCCGCTTGGCCAGGATCTCGTAGCTGAACTGGATATTGGAAAAAGTATCAGGAGAGGGGATGAAATGGACCTCGGTACCGGATACATCGGTCTCTCCAATGACCTTCATGGGCTCCTGAGGGACACCCTGTTGATAAATCTGCTGGTGTACCTGCCCATTACGACGAATCGTCAGCTTTAACTGACTGGACAGTGCGTTAACCACAGAGACGCCAACCCCGTGAAGCCCGCCGGAAACTTTATAGGTGTTGTCATCAAATTTACCGCCTGCATGAAGCACGGTCATGATCACTTCCGCTGCAGATACCCCTTCCTCTTCATGGATATCCACGGGAATGCCCCGGCCATTATCTTTAACGGTAATGGACTCATCCGGATGAATGATTACAGAAATCTTGTTACAGAACCCCGCAAGCGCCTCATCAATGGAGTTATCCACCACTTCAAATACCATGTGGTGCAGGCCGGTGCCATCGTCGGTATCGCCGATATACATCCCCGGGCGCTTGCGAACCGCATCCAGGCCCTTCAGGACCTTGATATTGGAAGCGTTGTAATTTTGTTCACTCATGCTCTATCTCCAAAGATTCAGCCTGGCGAAACGTCTGCTGACCAGGGTTTTCATCCAATTCAATTTGCCCATGTTTCACGTGAAACACTTTTACCTCTGTTTCGGGCAACCAGCAATTTTCCAGTGCCGCCTTCTCAACACAGGTGATGAAGGTCTGACATTTCATTTTTTGAAACAGTCGACAAAGCGCCTGCCTGTGGGGAATATCAAGCTCAGATGGCAGGTCATCAACAAGAAAGACACATTGCCTGCCGCTCAGTTCCCGGTACAAAAAGCCTTGAGCCAGTTTCAGTGCGCAAACCACCAGTTTCAACTGCCCACGGGATAAAATATCCACCGCATTGGCTTTCCCCAATCGAACTCTCAAATCAGCCCTTTGTGGACCTGAATGGGTGTAGCCCGATTGAACATCCCGAGAAAGGCCATCCTGCAAAACATCCAGCAGGTCTCGCTCTCGATCCCAGCCTCGATAGTAACTAAGTGATAAGTCACCTGGATCGCAGAGCTCGGATAGTACTTCATGGAATACCGGGAGCAGCTGCTTCATGTAGTTGTCACGCAACTGATCAATCGCACTGGCCGATTTTACAAACTCCAGATTCCACGAAGGCAATTCAGAACCGTTTATTCTACCATGTCGAAGCAAACTGTTCCGCTGTTTCAGTGCTTTCTGCATTCTTTTCCAGAGAGGGAAAAAATCCTGATGTTTCACGTGAAACACTCCCCAGTCGATAAAATTTCTCCTCGACTTTGGGGATCCTTCAAGCAACTTGAACGTATCAGGATTCACAACCTGAAGCGGCAACAACCGGGCAAGTTCAGAGGTGGACCGGAGACTTTCCCCGGAAACCCGAATTTGCAATGACTCATCCCTCAGGTTTCGAGAGACCCCTACAGGTATAACCCCACCGGACTGCTGAGTCACTTTGGCAAAAACCGTGCACTGCTCAGAGTCACGATTAATCACCGGTTTGATTTTTGTTGTTCGAAAGGATCGGGCAACGCCCAACAAGTGTATGGACTCAAGCACACTGGTCTTGCCACTGCCATTAAAACCATAGAGAACATTTACCGAAGGAGATGGAGCCAGAGAAGCGGAAGATAAATTGCGAATATTGGAAATGGTAAGCTGCTGAATCATAAGGGTATTGAATGTCGACTCGGGTCGCCCTGCCAGTAAGCCCAAAAACAGGGAAGCCCGGCTTTGCACCGGGCTTCTCTGTTTACTTAGAGGCGCATAGGCATAACAACATAAGTGGAATCTCCCGATTCAGACTCTTCCAGCAGGGCACTGCTATTCGGATCTGAAAGGGTGATTTTCACTGACTCACCGGAAAGCACTGAGAGAACGTCCAGCAGGTAGCTGACATTGAAACCCACTTCCATAGAATCGCCATGGTAAGCCAGATTTAACTCTTCTTCTGCTTCTTCTTGTTCCGGGTTGTTGGCGATCACTTTCAATTGCCCATCGGAAAGGATCAAGCGAATGCCCCGGTACTTTTCATTAGAGAGAATCGATGCCCTCTGAAAAGCCTGACGGAGCTCCTGTCGATCACCAATGATGATTTTATCCCCGCCTCTGGGAAGCACTCTTTCATAGTCAGGAAACTTGCCGTCCACCAGCTTTGAGGTAAACATGAAATCACCGGTTTTGGCCCGTATATGATTGGCTCCCAGGGTGATGTGTACGCTCTCTTCTCCCTCTGTCAGCAAGCGGGCCATTTCCAGAATTCCCTTCCGTGGCACGATCACCTGATGAGTATCCTGCTGATTGATATCCGCATCCACACTGCACATGGCAAGACGATGGCCATCAGTAGCCACTGCTCGCAAACAGTTCTGGCTGACCTCGATCAACATACCATTAAGGTAATAGCGGACGTCCTGCTGCGCCATAGCAAAGCCCGTGCGATCAATCAGACGGCGAAGACGGGACTGGCCAATGGTAAAGTTCATTGAGCCCGCTTCTTCTTCGATGCTGGGGAATTCATTGGCAGGAAGCGTCGACAGTGTGAACCGGGAACGCCCGGCTTTCAGCTTGACCCGCTGGTCATCCTGATGAACCTCAATCATTGTGTTTTCAGGCAATGACTTGCAGATATCCATCAGCTTTCTGGCAGGAACCGTAATCTCACCGGACTCGGACACTTCTTCCAGGGCTACACGCCCCACCAGTTCAACCTCCAGATCGGTACCGGTCAGAGATAACTGGTTGCCATCTACAACCATAAGCACGTTCGACAGAACAGGCAGGGTCTGCCTGCGTTCAACCACGCCGGCAACAAGCTGCAGTGGCTTAAGCAATGCTTCCCGATTGATGGTAAATTTCATCGCTTTCCTTTCTCTTGGCTAGCCGAAAGGCCTGTAATGCCCTTCTCGATAAACTTGAATACAGCGTAATTAACTGGTCAGGGACCGCAATAAATTTTTGTAGTCACCACGGATTTCACCATCCGCTTCCACCAGCTCCTTCACCTTACGGCAGGCATGAAGAACCGTAGTATGATCGCGGCCTCCATAAGCATCCCCTATTTCGGGCAGGCTGTGGCTGGTCAGCTCTTTGGAAAGGGCCATGGCGATCTGGCGAGGACGGGCAACAGAGCGGCTGCGTCGCTTGGACAAAATATCAGCTACTTTGATTTTGTAATACTCTGCAACAGTCCTCTGGATATTATCTATACTGACCTGTTTATCCTGCAAAGCCAACAGGTCTTTCAGGGATTCCCGGATCAGGTCAATATCAATGCGTCTGCCCATAAAGTGCGCACTGGCAATCACCCGCTTCAATGCCCCTTCCAGTTCACGAACATTGGAGCGAATTCTCTGGGCAATAAAAAATGCCGCTTCATGGGGCAGCTCAACTTTCTGCTGCTCCGCTTTCTTCATCAGAATGGCTACCCGGGTCTCCAGTTCAGGAGGCTCAACGGCAACCGTCAGCCCCCAGCCAAAACGGGACTTGAGGCGCTCTTCAACCCCATTGATCTCTTTGGGGTAACGATCACAGGTCAGAATCATCTGCTGACCCCCTTCAAGAAGCGCATTAAAGGTATGAAAGAACTCTTCCTGGGAGCGCTCTTTTCCGGCAAAAAACTGGATGTCATCAATCAGCAGGGCATCAACAGATCGATAGTACTTTTTAAAATCATTGATGGCATTCAGCTGTAAAGCCTTGACCATATCAGCCACAAATCGCTCTGAATGCAAATAAACGACTCTGGCATTTCGATTCTGTTTGACCAGGAAGTTACCCACTGCGTGCATCAAGTGAGTTTTACCCAGGCCAACCCCGCCGTATAGAAACAAAGGGTTATAAGAAGCCCCGGGATTTTCAGCCACCTGACGTGCTGCCGCCAGAGCAAGCTGGTTGGATTTACCTTCTACAAAGGTTTCAAAGGTAAACCCGGTATTCAGGGAGCCATGGTGCTTTATGGATCCCTCAACCTCAACCTGGCGCCCCCCGGGCGCGGGCTGCTCCTCAGGAGTCCTGGCGGAGTCAACCTCTTTCAATGGATTGACTTTTACAGGGACTTTTTCCTCAACCAGCCTCTCCTGCTCAGGCCTTACTTTGGCAAGCTCCGATACCAGATCCGGTTCCGGGGTTTTGTCTGTGGCCACAGGCAGCGTGGAGACCAGCTCATGGGTCACCCTTGATGTCTCAACAGACTTGCGTCTCAGGGGGTTTCCACTGACTTTTGGTTTTTCAACCGCTTTACTTTGCTCAGCCATTGCTACAGGCGCTGCATCCGGCTCGGAGAACCGGCTTGGTCTTGCAGGAGCAGGACCTCGCTTACTTAACGACGGAGGACGTCTATTTGAAACCGCCAGCGCCACAGCTGGGGAGTCGCCCTGAGAGAGGTCATCAAGAATCTCCTCTATTCGAGGCAGAAACTTTTCCTTGACCCAGTCCGCCACAAACCGGTTGGGGGCCAGCAGACACAAATCATGTTCATCCCCCATCACTTTCAGGGGACGAATCCAGGTATTGAACTGCTGTGAGGACAGCTCATCCTGCAACATATCAACGCATTTCTGCCAGAGCTCAAGGGGCACAGGCACTCTCCTGATACAGATCCGATGGCGGATAGCACTGAAGCCGGTCAGACAGCCTGCTGAAGACCTTCAGGGTGCAAATTCAGAATGGATAAACAAACCCAAATTGTATCCTGTTCAGAAAAAGTTATCCACACCTCCCAAAAATCGACACTATCAGTTAGACACTGATATTTTACTTTAATATCAATATGTTAAAAGAAATTCCCAGGGAAATATTACCCCTGATTTTATGGTTTTCAATTGTGGGCAGGGTTGTTCATCAAAGCCATGGAAGTACCTGTTCATCCTGTGAGTAAATAAGGATTGTTTTGAGTTGTGGATAAGGCAGCCAGTTATCCACACCCTGTCAGCAACAAAAAAACAGGGTAACTTCTGGATTTATACAACCTGATCAACAAGCCGCAACCCAGTATTTTCAAGGGCAAATGCAACTTATCCACACCTTGCGTGCCCCCTAATAGTTATATCTAAAACTAAACACACACAAGTAAAGAGATACTATTTCATATTTATTTGATAGAGGTAGTGCTCAAAACAGCACAGTCTCATTGAGCTTCCTTTGTGAATCCTGACCTGACTTTTCAGGTGAGCAGGTCTTCCTGTAACCACCTATATATAGATGCGAAGAAGACTAGTTAGAACGACGGATAGAAATGTGGCTGTTCTTGACAAATGCAAATTGACGCTAATCCAGCAATTACTTAGAATGCCCGTCTTTTGTAAGTCCATTAAAGACGAGTAACCAAGATGAAAAGAACATTTCAGCCAAGCAACCTGAAGCGCAAGCGTAACCACGGCTTCCGTGCACGCATGGCTACCAAGAATGGCCGTGCGGTTATCAACCGTCGCAGAGCAAAGGGTCGTAAGCGCCTGTCAGCCTGATTGAGGCTATCAGTGTGAGCTACTCTTTCGGTCGTGAATTGCGACTATGCTCCGCGGCTGATTTCAAGCAGGTGTTCGATACAACGGATATCAAGGTGTCCAGCCGGCAGCTCCTGATCCTGGCAAAGGTTAATGAGCGGCCTCACCCCAGACTGGGGCTGGTTGTTGCCAAAAAGAATATTCGTACTGCCGCAGGCCGAAACAGGGCCAAGCGCCATATCCGGGAAACCTTTCGTCTACAGCAGGATGAAATAGGTAACCTGGATATTGTTGTGCTGGTCCGAAAAGGCTTTGGTGAACTGCAAGACAGTGAACTGAACCAGATTCTGGCCAGGCAGTGGGCTAAGTTGAAACGGCGGCACAGTGAGTGGCAAGCCCCGGCGTAATTTTCTGACTTCCCTGATATCCTCAAACCTGAACGAATCAGCCAACTGAGTAGCAGGAAAAGCAGGCTTCACCTTTCCTGTTTTACTCTTCCAGGTTTTTTCACCCTGTATTACTCAGAAGCTTCTGTTGCCAACAGGTTCTTTTGAGAGACTCTGACACGCTACAGGCATTGACATGGTCAGACTGGCAAGTATCCCCCGGCACCTGGCAACCGGGTTGATCAAGGTATACCGCTATGCGCTGAGCCCTCTGCTGCCCAGCCGTTGTCGCTTTTATCCTTCCTGCTCTGCCTATGGCCTGGAAGCTCTAGATCGTCATGGTTTTCTGACAGGCAGCAAGCTTATCTTGCTCCGACTACTCCGCTGCCATCCCTGGCATCCAGGAGGCTTTGACCCGGTACCGGAAAAGCACTCCGGTGATCATCGGACACAATCAGACAATCATATTCATTCACCTGAATGTGTGGCCCGGAACTCATGGATTTCCAAAGAACACTCTTGATCGGCGCCATTGCTGTAGTTGGTGTAGTAACACTAAAGCAATGGAATGAAGACTACCCCAGCACGGCAAAGTCGGCACCGGTAGTTCAATCCGTATCCAGCAGCAGTGCTGGTACTGACATGCCTGCCCTGGGCGAATCCTCTTCTGTTCCTGTAACAGAGGCTGGCGCCTCAAAACCTTCCGCCCAGCTAATCAGTGTCAAAACCGATACCATTGATGCACTGATTGACCCGGCCGGTGGCGATATTATCAACCTGACCCTGCCCAAATACCCCAGCTGGCTTCCTGAAGAAGGTGAAACTTCTGTGCCCTTCCAGCTTCTGGTGAATAATCCGGACTGCAATACAGAAGCCACTTGTGTTTTCACCGCCCAGAGCGCTCTGGCAAGAACCGATGGGCCGGATGCCGATAATCAGCGGGGCCTGTACCGTTCCAGTCAATCAAGCTACACCCTTGTTCAGGGGGAGAAGCAGTTGGTGGTTGACCTGCACAAGAGCAAGGACGGTATTGATATCACCAAACGCTATACCTTTGACCGTGGCAGTTATGGCATCCAGGTGGATTATCTGATTGCCAACAACAGCGACAAAGAGTGGAAAGACCAGTTTTACGCCCAGTTAAAGCGGGATAACTCTGAAGACCCCAGCCAGGCGAATTCAAAAGCGCCCATGAATACTTTCCTGGGGGCTGCTGTCCGCTCTAATGATGAGCCTTACAGCAAGCATTCGTTTGACGATATTGCCAAGAAACCTTTTGGAGAAAAGGTCGAGGCTGGTTATGCCGCGATGCTTCAGCACTACTTTGTCAGTGCATGGGTACCCAACCAGAATGAATCTCATCAGTTTTACACCAAAAAAAGCAGAGACGGTGCCTATAACTTTGTGGGGTTCTATGACCAGCCGTTTTCTCTGAAGCCCGGTGAGACGGCGAAATTGGGAGCCACTCTTTATGCGGGGCCCAAGAATCAGGAGACGTTGAAATCCCTGGCCAGTGGCCTGGAGCTTACCGTGGATTACGGTATGTTGTGGTTCCTGGCACAGCCTCTGTTCAGCATCCTGAAGTGGATTCACTCTGTGGTTGGCAACTGGGGCTGGTCCATTATTCTGCTGACGGTGCTGGTGAAAGGGGTATTCTACCCCCTGAATGCTACCAGCTTCCGGTCCATGGCCAAGATGCGCAAACTGGGGCCAAGGCTTCAGCAAATGAAAGAGCAGTTTGGTGATGACCGTCAGAAAATGTCCCAGGCGATGATGGAGCTCTACAAGAAAGAGAAGGTTAACCCCATGGGGGGCTGCCTGCCCATTCTTGTGCAGATGCCGGTGTTTATTGCCCTGTACTGGACGCTGCTTGAGTCGGTTGAGTTGAGGCAGGCTCCCTGGCTGGGATGGATTCAGGATCTGTCCCAGATGGACCCCTACTTCATCCTGCCGTTGATCATGGGGGCGTCCATGTTTGCCCAGCAACTGCTGAACCCGACACCTCCTGATCCCGTTCAGGCCAAGGTGATGAAGATGATGCCAGTGATATTCACCTTCTTCTTCCTCTGGTTCCCTGCCGGGCTGGTTCTGTACTGGGTGACCAACAACGTTCTGTCGATTATCCAGCAGTACATCATTACCAAAAAAATAGAAAAAGAGAGTTGATCAGGAAAGGGCGGTAATACTACCGCCCTTTTTCTTTTTCCCTCCTTTACCGGCTTTTCTGCCACTTTTCTGACATTTTTACCATCCGGTATACCGTCTGTCGTCTCCTTCAGAAGGCTGGGTTCTTTTGCCTGCAGCAGGCAGTTGAAGGCCCGATACCCCTCAATAGCAAAATACGCCTTTAAAGAGCTAACCAATACAGACCAGAGCCATGCTGAAAAAACTGATAGTACCCATCGCCTTCAGTTACAGCCTGATCAATGCCGGGCATGCCGCAGAGCTGGGGCCACTGCAACTGAACTCCGTCAGGAACTCTCCCTTTGATGCGATTATTCCTATTGGCGCACTGAGCAGGGATCAGGCCAATGAGAAAATGAAAGTAAAGCTGGGGTCGATCACTGACTTCTATCGATATCAGGTAGATTACATGCCGGAAGCCGCCAGGCTTCATTTCCGGATGGCAAGAAATGCCCGTGGAGAGCCCTATATCAAGGTGAGCTCTGATAAGGAAGTCGATGTTCGAAGGCTGAAGTTGGTGGTGAAGCTGTCCGTTGGCAGGGAGAAAGTATATGGAACCTATGATTTTTCTCTCCCCGTCAAGAAAATGGAGAACAGCATCGCCTATAACCTGATCAACACTGAACGACCAGAACCCGGAGAAGAGGAACTGGCAGAAACCTCACACTCAATGGTTTCCAGTCAGGACAGCTACTTTCAGGATATGAAGTCCAGGGTCAGAAAGAAGCAACGCAGAGACGATGATCTTCAGCAAAGCACGGATGCCATTGAACAGTCACTGATGGGGCGATACCCGGTCCGGCCTGGCCACTCAATCAGCCAGATCGCTATGGAAGTGCTATCCCACTATCCTGAATTTGGCAGCTGGCGAATCATGATGAGGGAACTGGTTGCCCTCAATCCTCAAGCGTTTATCGATGGAGATATCAACCGGCTCCGTTCTGGTGTCATGCTGACCCTTCCAGAAAAAGAAGGGGAGATACAGCCCATATGGGCCAGAAAAGAGGAAGAGGAAGAGGATGGGGATGATCACCCTTCTGTGATGGCTTATCGTCGTGATGATGATGAAGACAGAGGCAATAGTGAAATCAACTCAGCACTTGCCCGCTTTTCCAGTCAGGGGGCCATACCTTCCAATCATTTTTATGATGTTCGTGAAGGTGACTGCCTCAGTATGATTGCCTACGACATGATGCCTGACTTTCCTGAGATGGGAAGTTGGAGGGTGCTCATGGCGCAGTTGGCTGAGCTGAACCCCCATGCTTTTATCAATGGTGATATTGATCTGCTGCGTGCTGATGTTAAGTTAAGGCTTCCTTCGAAAGAGGGTTTACTGCCTGCTGCAGGCATTCCCGATAAGCCAGTATCAGAAGTCGTTACCGAGCAGTCTGTAACTGAGGTTGCGACGGTTGCTGAGAGGATTGAGATAGCGGAAGTGGCTGATAGCCAATCTTCTGTCGAGAATACTCCTGTCTGGGGTAAGAATGGTCAATCTGCCCTCAGTTATGACATGGAACAGGTTAAAGCTCGATCCTACGATAAGATCAGTAAAACTCTGGAAGCCAGGGCAAACCCTTCCAGGTATGAAGATCAAAGCACCTTTTATGAGGTGCCCCAGGGGCGTTCTATCAGCCTTGTAGCCATTGAGCTGCTTCCAGCGTACCCCGAGTACGGTAGCTGGCCTGCCCTGATGAGAACCCTGTACGTCATGAATCCTGACGCGTTTGTTGATAACGATATTAACCAGCTTCGAGCCAATGCCAGGTTACGGCTCCCTGACCCCAAAATCTAGCGTTTCTCTTTGTCGTCTGAACCGGCCGGTGACGCTCTGTTACCTGCCGGTTTTCTTTTGTCAGAGAGACCCTTTTTATTGCTTCAGGGACCTTTATTTTTCAGTGTACTGACGTCACATCCAAGCTAGACTATGCCCTCGTTTTAACCTGAATGTAAAAAGACATGTCTGACCTCAGTGCTCTCCATCAAGATACCATCGCTGCTCAAGCCACAGCACCGGGAAGAGGTGGTGTCGGCATCATTCGGGTTTCCGGGCCTGGAGCCCTGGGGATTGCCAGAGATGTACTGAACATCGAACCAAAGCCCCGTCATGCCCATTACGGGCCTTTCCATGACCGTGATGGGCAAACTCTGGATGAAGGTATCGCTCTTTATTTTCCCAACCCCCACTCATTTACCGGGGAGGATGTTATTGAGTTTCAGGGGCACGGTGGTCCGGTTATTCTTGATCTGTTACTGAAACGAATCATTGAGCTGGGGGCCCGTCAGGCTAACCCGGGTGAGTTTTCAGAACGGGCCTTTTTAAACGACAAAATGGATCTTGCCCAGGCAGAGGCCATTGCTGACCTGATTGATAGCACCTCGGAACAGGCCGCCCGTTCCGCTTTGAGGTCACTCCAGGGGGCATTTTCTCTGCGTGTTAACGCTTTGGTTGAAGCGTTGATTGAGTTAAGAATTTACGTGGAAGCGGCCATCGACTTTCCGGAAGAAGAAATCGACTTTCTGGGGGATGGAAAAGTAACAGGGGATCTACAGAGCCTGTCATCGTTACTGCAGGAGGTGATTCACGAAGCCAGCCAGGGGGCCATTCTCAGGGAAGGGATGACCGTGGTGATTGCCGGTCGGCCCAATGCCGGTAAGTCGAGCCTGATGAATGTATTGGCGGGTAAAGAGACAGCCATCGTCACTGATATTGCCGGAACCACAAGGGATGTGCTCAAAGAGCATATTCATATTGATGGCATGCCGCTTCATGTGATTGATACTGCTGGTCTGAGAGAAACCGAAGACCGCGTAGAGCAGATCGGTGTAGAAAGGGCATTTCAGGCCATAGGCGAGGCTGATCGCGTGTTATTGATGGTGGATGGGGCGGCCACCTCAGCTACTCAGCCTGATGACATATGGCCTGAGTTTGTGAGTCGACTGCCTGAGAAAAATAAGCTGACCATCATTCGTAATAAAATTGATCTAACGGGCGAACAGCCTGGGTTAAGCCAGGAAGAAGGCGTCCCCGTGATCAGAGTGTGTGCAAGAAGCCAGTCGGGGCTGGATGCTCTGAGGGATCATCTCAAAACCTGCATGGGTTACGAGGGGGCTATGGAGGGGGGCTTTTCGGCGCGTCGTCGTCATATGGATGCACTGCGGCGAGCCGGAGAATTCCTGGAGAATGGCCGGTTACAACTGGAGCATATGGGAGCGGGAGAACTCCTGGCAGAAGACCTTCGCCAGGCTCAGAAAGCCTTGGGAGAGATCACCGGGGCCTTCACCAGCGATGACCTGCTGGGACGGATATTCTCATCCTTCTGTATTGGGAAATAACGGAAAAGAAGCGGTTTACTGGTAACTTTTTCAGGGTTGCTATACTTGCTCAGGTCATGAGTCGTTGACAATAAAGAGGTTGTTATGAAAGAAGTAATCGGCAGTTGTCTTGCAGCTCTAGCGGTTGTTCTGCTTTCAGGCTGCTCCTCCGACACCGCTGTAACAGAGAGCCCTGATATCAGTTGGCGAACTGAGACATCGGGTCATACTTCCCAGGCTTTGCCTGCAAGAGAAACGCTTTTTACTTTGGGTAAGAACGTTTCAGTAACCGAAGTTTCTTAAAGGCTGGCTCTACGTATTGTATTGATAGATCTATCTGGCATCAGGGCTGGTTTTTAAATGCTTTTGAGAAGCCAGCCTTGATTATTGATATTTTCCTCCTGTTTTTATGATCAGTAAAGGAGGTCAATATGAAAGGTCAGAGTGCTTTTTTATTTATTGTCATCCTGTCGGGTTGTGCTTTTGATCCTGGGGATGATGATGAATGTCGTTTAGGTTGCCGGTACCCTGAGAGCAGTGAACCCAGAGAAGAAACCCCATCAGAGAGGCATAACCGGGAAAACTCAGAGCGACGAAGAGAGCGAATCGCCAGGGAAAGAAACGAGAAAGGAGGTTATTTTCCTGGGTGTCCTCCCTTTCCAGAAAAGTGTACTGATGATGGAGGGTATCCAAAGTACATGAATCAAGTTATTCCTGTACAACAAAGCGATCCAACGCCAGAAGTAAGAAAGAAGGGTTTTAACAGCACTGATGACTATCAGCAGAAACGAATCATTTTCCGTATGAGCAGCGGGAGTAATCACAGAAAAAAAGAGGTTTCAGGCTCTCTTTCCCCCTTATCGCCTCCTATGTTGCTACCTGGCGATAAATCAACTGTGCTTAAGAGCGTTTCTATCGAAAATTAAGAAGTGCGATTTATCTTTATCAGAATGGTTGAAAGCATCTTCTTATTTGATGGAAGAAAGGAGGTGCAGGAGCACCTCCAGCATTTACTTTACTCCACTGGCTTTAACCGGGCGGTAAAGTGCCTGAGAACCGGTGGTTCATAGTCAAAGGTCAGCCCCCGGATAGTGTCAGCCCGGTCCTGAACGGAAATCAGAGCATCCGCTATGTAATCCATATGGTCATTGGTATAGACCCGGCGGGGAATCGTCAGGCGCATCAATTCAAGGGGAGACGCTTTCTGTTGCCCTGTCTCAGGATCCCTTCCAAGCAGGAGTGAACCGATCTCCACTGCACGCACTCCGGACTCCAGATAGAGTTCATTACACAGCGCATGGGCCGGGAACTGGTCTCCCGGGATATGGGGAAGCATTTTTCTGGCATCCACAAACACCGCATGGCCTCCAGTAGGGTACTGAATGGGAACACCGCCCTGACGCAGCCGTTCCCCCAGGTATTCCACCTGGCTGATCCGGTAATGCAGGAAGTTTTCATCCGCTCCTTCATACAGCCCTCTGGCCAGTGCTTCCATATCCCGCCCCGCCAGTCCGCCATAAGTGACAAAACCTTCCATGGGAACGCACCGGGTACGAACGGCCTGGAAGAGTTCCTCATGGTTGCGAATGCAACAAAGACCACCAATATTCACCATTGGGTCTTTTTTGGCAGACATGGTCAGCATATCGCCATAACTGTACATTTCCCGAATGATGTCCAGAATGGATTTGTCACCGTAGCCCGGCTCACGTTTCTTAATAAAGTACGCATTTTCGCAATACCGTGCGGAATCAATTACCACCGGAATGTCATAACGACTGGCGATTTCGTAAACACTGCGAATATTCTCCATTGAGAGTGGCTGCCCCCCGGAGCTGTTGCAGGTGATTGTGGTAATAATGGCCGCAATGTTTTTAGAACCGTACTCCAGAATAGTGTGTTCCAGTTTTTCCAGATCGAAGTTGCCTTTCCAGTCATAATAAGCTGTGGTGTCGAACGCTTTTTCGGTGACCACATTGATGGCTTTACCGCCATTAAGCTCTATGTGTCCTGCCGTAGTATCGAAATGGTAATTGGAAATAAAGACCGGTGTCTCCCCTCCCCTGACTTTTCTCATTCGTTCAATCAGGCAGGGAAATAAAATTTGTTCAGCGCCTCGACCCTGGTGAGTGGGAACGGTCAGATCGTAATTGAAAATATCTTTTACCGCCTCACTGAGGTTGTAGTAATTCCGGCTGCCGGCATAGGATTCATCCCCCATCATTAATCCAGCCCACTGGACATCACTCATGGCGCCGGTTCCAGAGTCGGTGAGCAGGTCGATATAAACGTCTTCACTTTTTAGCAGAAAGGGGTTGTACCCAGCCTCCTTCAGGGCTTTCTGACGGTCTTCTTCCGTGGTCATACGAATGGGTTCAACCATTTTGATACGGAAAGGTTCTGGAATTCGCTTCATGCTGATGATCCTTAATTCAATCGATTGTTATTCATTTTTCAATATCCATAGAAAACACAGTCAGTACCCTTTGATTTAACGGTATGCGGTATCAGACTCGATGGGTATTGAAAAAAAACAGAAAATAAAAAAATTCTGTTATCTGGAATCAGGCAGAGGGAAAGTCGTGGGAGAGGCGAAAGTCCTGGTTATACCAGGACGGCAATACAAGTTTGATATCAAGCAAAGCCAACTGGCTGCTCATGGTATCATCCTTCCGATGCTGTTGTTTATTGATGTCCCGATCATATCCATTCTGAAAAAAATAAAGATGATTTACATCAACATTCAATCACCAGTGGCAGCCCCTTCGGCATCAAACAGAATCAGAGAGTGAGGTTTCACGTTGATGATTACCCGGGAGCCCTCCCTGACTGGGTTCGTGTGCTCGGCTACCAGACGAATGGGTTGCAGTGGGCCAGTCACCTCCACCTCACTGCGGATTTTGTCTCCCATAAACTGTTGCTTGACGATGGTTGCCTGTGGATAACCTGAGTTCTCCTGCCGGGCTTCATGTAATTCGATCATTGCAGGGCGGACAAAGAGTTCAACGGTATTTTCCTGAAAAGCATTCTCCTGAAAAGAATGATCCCCCCTCTGCTTCTCAATGGGCAGAGGGGTTGTGGACAGTATTTTGCCCAGGGGGGTTGTTAGTTGTTGATGGTCGTCGATGCGGGCAGGAAGGTAGTTTCCCGCGCCCATAAAGTCAGCAATAAACCGTGAGCCGGGCTGGTGATAAACCTCAAAAGCAGAACCCTGCTGCAGAATACTTCCCTGCCCCATCACTGCAATGGTGTCGGCAAAAGCAAAGCCTTCATCCCGGCTGTGAGTCACAAACAACCCCGCCACCTTTTGCTGCTTCAGGATATCCCGAATTTCCCTGACCAGATGCTGGCGAACCTGGCTGTCAATATTGGAAAAAGGCTCATCCAGTAACAACAGTGAAGGTTTGTTGGCCAGGGCTCGGGCAATGGCGACCCGCTGCTGCTGCCCCCCTGAGAGTTCATGGGGATACCGTTTTTCCAGCCCATGGAGATTGACCAGGTCCAGCATTTCCTTAACCCGCTCCCCAGCGGCGCTTCCTGAGCGTTTTTTCAACCCAAAAGCCACGTTATCAAAGACGTTCAAATGGGGAAACAGAGCGTAGTCCTGGAAAATCATGCCAATGCCCCGTTGTTCTGGAGGAGTGACACTGTCAGCGGTACTCACAACCTTGCCATGGAGGTCAATGGCGCCTGCAGCGGGTTGAATCAGGCCGGCAATGGCTTTCAGCAGAGTGGATTTTCCACACCCGCTTCGTCCAAGAAGACAGACGATTTCCCCCTCTTCAATAGACAGGTTGATGTTTGAAAGCACCTGCCCTTCACTGGCTGTCTGGGCAGCGCCTGAATTGGGACGGGGTTCTCCATAGCCACAGGCCAGTCCAATGATGTGAAGGGCGGTCATTGCTGCTCCTGCCTGTCGAGTGAGCGGTTTAAGAGAATCAGAGGGATCAGGCCTACCAGCACCAGCACCAGGGCCGCAGGCGCTGCATACTCCAGCTTTTCATCGGAAACGTACTGAAAGACCCAGGTGGCCAGGGTTTCAAAATTGAAGGGACGAAGCAGTAATGCAGCCGGCAGCTCTTTCATGCTTTCAATAAAGACCAGCAGAACGCCTGCCAGTAGACCCTTTCTTACCAGGGGGATATGGACACGGCGGATCATCCCCCGGGTATTGCAGCCAAGGGATCGGCTGGCCATATCCAGGGAGGGTGAGACCCTGCCCAGGCTGGACTCAACACTGCCAACGGCGATGGCTGAAAAGCGGACAACATACGCAAAGATGATGGCAAAAATGGAGCCACTGAATATCAGTCCAACCGGGGGATAACCAAAATGAATGAGCAGATAGTTGATTCCGTGATCGGACAGGGTCAGAGGGATTAATACCCCGATCGCAAGTACATTTCCTGGCAGCGCATAACCGGAGGAAACCAGCCTGGAGGGCAGTTTTGCCAGAGTAGTATTCCTGAACCGCTGATAGAGCCCCAGAAACAGGGCTACCAGGCTGGCCAGCACTGCAGCTGAACCGGAAACCACCAGACTGTTTATGCCATATTGGAACAGTTCAGCACTCCAGGATTCCCTGAAGTACACCAGCAGGTAGTCCACCAGAACCAGGGATGGCAGCAGAAACCCCAGTGTGACCAGTAGCCAGCACCACCAGAGGCAAAACCCTTTAAGCCAGCCTGTAAGTTCAATGGGAGATGGGTGATCCTGTCCTGTGCTTTTCTGATAAAGCTGTTGCCTGCGACGGCTGATTTTTTCAGCGCTGATCAACAGCATGACCACCAGCAACATCACGGCTGATATTTTTGCGGCAGCATTCAGGCTTCCATACCCAAGCCAGGTGTCGTAGACCGCCGTCGTCAGAGACGGAACCGAGAAATAACTGACGGTGGCAAAGTCCCCCAGGGTTTCCATCGCCATTAACGCCAGGCCGGTGATAATAGCCGGGCGTGCCATGGGCAGCGAGACTCGGAAAAAACTTTGCAGAGGAGTACATCCCAGTAGCCGGCTGGCAAGAGCCTGACTTTTGGAATGCTCCAGAAAAGCCGTTCTCGCCATCAGGTAAAGGTAAGGATAAAGCACCAGGGACAGGATGATGATGGCACCGCCCAGGCTTCGTATTTCCGGAAAATAGTAATCCGCAGCAGATTGCCATCCGGTCAGGGCCCTGATCCCCCTCTGGACTGGCCCGGCAAATTCCAGGAGGTCAGTATAGATATAGGCGACGACGTAGGATGGCATCGCCAGGGGCAGTACCAGCAGCCATTGCAGCTGACGTTTTCCGGGAATCTGGCAGTTGGCCATGATCCAGGCGGCAGGGATGGCAAGGGTGGCACCCAGGACTCCCACGCCTCCGATCAACAGAATCGTATTGAGAATATAACTGCCAAGAACGGTATTCCACAGATGGACAAAAAGCGCTTCCGCAGGAGCGAGCGCTTCTATCACCAGAGACAGGATGGGAGAAAACAGCAGAAGGGCAAGCAGCAAGCTGCCGGCCCTCCAGAAGATTGATAAGTGGTGTTTCATTTACAGGTCGAACTTGACTTCATCCAGCAGGTGCAACGCTTTCGTCCGGTTGGCTGCAATCTCTGCAATGGGCAGTGGGTCCGCCTTGAACTCACCCCAGGAAGCCACTGTGTCAGAAACAGCGACGTTTGGATTCACCGGATACTCCATGTTGTCCTTTGCGTAGATGGACTGGGCCTTTTCGCCGGACAGGTACTCCATGAGTTTCAGGGCATTGGCCTGGTTAGGGGCGTATCTGGCCATCACCATGCCGCTGACATTAACATGAGAGCCTTCTGTCTTCTGGTTCGGGAAGTTGATGTAAACGGCATCCGCCCATTCTTTCTGGGTTTTATCCTGCATCATCTTGCCAAAGTAGTAACTGTTCCCCAGGGAAACATCACAGACGCCTTCCTTGATGGCTTTCACCTGGGCCCGGTCATTGCCCTGTGGACGACGGGCCAGGTTGGCCTTGACCCCTTCCAGCCATTTTTTAGTCTCTGCTTCACCCTTGTGGGCGATCATGGAAGATACCAGGCCGATGTTATAGGGGTGCTTGCCGCTGCGGGTACAGATTTTCCCCTTGAACTGAGCGCTGGCCAGGTCTTCGTAGCTGATGCCTTCAGGTTTCTCACTTCGCTTGGAGCTGTATATGCTGCGTACCCGCATGGTCAGGGCAAACCACTGATTATCCGGCGAGCGATATTGCTCCGGAATGTTCTGGTTGATGGCTTTGCTGTCAACGGGTTGTACCAGTTTTCTTTCAACCAGCTCGAACAGGCGGCTGGTGTCTGAAGTTAATACGACATCCGCCGGACTGAATTTGCCCTCCCGCTCAATTCTCTCTTCAAGGCCTTTCTTGGCAAAGACCACATTGACTTTAACGCCGGTCTGTTCCTGAAAATCATTCAGCATAGGTTCTATCAGGAAAGGCTGACGGTAGGAGTAGACATTCACTTCTTCAGTGGCCTGAACCGCCTGGGCCAGGAAAAGAGAGCAAGTGAAGGCAGCTGCAGAAATAATCCGTTTTTTTATCGAGCTAGTCATAGGTCATCAACACTGGTCGCAAATGATAATAATTCTTGTTTGCGAATTCTACCTATTTTTAGTGACGCCGCAACTCATTTTTACCGTTGTGGATAAACTTTTTCCTTCCTGAGTTTTTAATGTCTCCATAACCCTTGATGGCCCTAGGTTTCAGCGAGTTAATGTTCGGTATACAGGGTGTGTGGACATATACACAGACAAACTATTAACAAGCCCATGAATAAGATATTCATAAAATTTAGCTGTGGATAAAAAGCCTTTTTTCCACAGCTAAGACACAGTTTAATGAGGGCTTTTACCCGGTTAATGGACAGAGTTGTTCAAATTATATCTATCTGTAAGATAAGGAGTTTTTGTGCTTATCCACAGTTTTTATCAACACTAATATCAATAAAAAATATAAAAAAGCACTATGAAACAGCTAATCGCTGTTATTACTGTTAATTTGCTACAGAAATACGGATTCCGGGTGTGGGTAATGAAAGTCTTTAGCTGAAAAGGAAAGTACTGTTTGACCACACTCTTCCCTGTGAACAAAACCTACCGCTACAGAAGAAGTGGAGTGGTGGAAGATATCCACTGATGGGAAAGACGAAAAAAGCGTTCGCTTGATGGGTTTTTCTCGCTCTGAGCTGTGGATATATCCTGTCCTGGCTTCAGAGGACTCTTATAACCGGGAAGGTCACAGCCAGATGGATCCTGTGTATAATTGCCCGCTTTACAATGATCGTTTGTTGAGTGATGGCCTTAATAAAGGCATACCACTTGAATAGCTCTTGAACAGGTGACTGACTTTGGCAGTGGATTTCCCGACACAGTTTGATGTAATCGTCATTGGTGGTGGTCATGCAGGCACTGAGGCTGCCCTGGCTTCTGCACGCATGGGGGTAAAAACCCTGCTGTTGACCCATAACATCGAAACCCTGGGGATGATGTCATGCAACCCGGCCATTGGTGGAATCGGTAAGAGCCACCTGGTCAAGGAAGTGGATGCCCTGGGTGGTGCCATGGCCAGGGCCACTGACCTGGCGGGTATCCAGTTCCGGGTATTGAATGCCCGTAAAGGACCTGCCGTCAGGGCAACCCGTGCCCAGGCAGACCGTGCCTTATACAAAGCGGCTATCCGACATATCCTGGAAAACCAGGATAACCTGTGGATTTTCCAGCAGGCTGCAGATGATCTGGTTATGGATGAAGGCTCTGGTCAGGTTCGCGGTGTCGTCACCAATATGGGCGTTCGATTTCTGGCACCCAATGTTGTGCTTACAGCGGGTACTTTCCTGGGTGGTCGTATTCATATTGGTCTGGAAAACCACAGTGGTGGACGGGCCGGGGATCCGCCTTCCATTGCCCTGGCAAACCGGCTTCGGGAGCTGCCACTGACGGTCGAACGGCTGAAAACAGGGACTCCCGCCAGGATTGATGCCCGCAGTGTTGATTTTTCAGTGATGGAGCAGCAGCCTGGTGACACTCCTGTGCCGGTGATGTCATACCTGGGGTCAGTAGAGCAGCACCCGGAGCAGGTAGCCTGTTACATTACCCATACCAACGAAAACACCCACGATATTATCCGTGGCGGTCTGGATCGCTCCCCTATGTTTACCGGGGTGATTGAAGGGGTTGGCCCAAGGTACTGCCCTTCCATTGAAGACAAGATTACCCGTTTTGCGGATAAAAATTCTCACCAGGTATTTCTTGAGCCAGAGGGTTTGAATACCCACGAGCTTTACCCGAACGGAATTTCCACCAGTCTTCCCTTCGATGTCCAGATTAATCTGGTCCGTTCGATCCGGGGCCTGGAAAATGCCCACATTACCCGTCCGGGTTATGCCATTGAGTATGACTATTTTGACCCAAGAGGACTGAAGTACTCACTGGAAACCAAAGCCATTGATGGACTGTTTTTTGCCGGGCAGATCAACGGTACCACCGGGTATGAAGAAGCCGCTGCCCAGGGGCTATTGGCCGGGTTGAATGCCGCCCTGAGATCACAGGAGAAAGAAGCCTGGTGCCCAAGACGGGATGAAGCTTACATCGGGGTTATGGTGGATGACCTGATTACCAATGGTACCAGCGAACCTTACCGGATGTTCACCAGCCGTGCCGAATACCGTTTGATTCTCCGTGAAGACAATGCCGACCTGCGCTTGACTGAGAAAGGCCGGGAGCTGGGACTGGTGGATGATGAGCGCTGGGGTGCCTTCTGTGACAAGAAAGAACGGATTGAGAAGGAAGCTGAGCGCCTTGCTGGCACTTTTGTCCATCCGGGCAGTCCTGCCTCCCAGGTGCTTGAAAACAAGCTCACAAAGCCTATTAGTCGCGAATACAGCCTGATTGAACTGCTCCGTCGCCCTGAACTGGGTTACGGGGATGTAGCCGGGCTCGTGGGTGAGGCTGAATCCAGTGCCCAGGTGGCTGAGCAGGTTGAGATCCAGACCAAATATCAGGGGTATATTGATCGCCAGACGGAGGAGATTGACCGGTTAAGGCGATACGAGAGCACCTCTATTCCAGAAGGAGTGGATTACGACCGGATAGAAGGACTTTCTAATGAGATCAAACAGAAGCTGAAGGATGCCAGACCAGAAACCCTTGGCAGAGCATCTCGCATTCAGGGCATGACTCCTGCGGCTGTTTCCCTGCTTCTTGTGCACTTGAAGAAGCGCTCATTGGTTGCGTGAAGAGGTTGCTTAAAACAGGTCACTTGAAGAGAGTTGCCTTTAAGAAGACGGGGACCGGGTTACGATCCCCTGGCGCGGCATTCTCACAGTAAATAGTGAGCGATGCCGTCCATAAACATTTGCACTGAAAGCATCACCAGAATCATCCCCATCAGCCGCTCAATGGCGAAAATTCCCCGTTCCCCCAACAGCTTCATCAGTTTTCCGGAGCACATCAGAATAGCCGCGGTGACACCCCAGGAAAGCAGGACCGATGCGGCTAAATCCAGTTGATGCCCGGGATTCTGGCTGGAGACCAGAATCAGGGTAGCTAGGATGGAAGGCCCGGCGATCAGTGGGATCGCCAGAGGGACGATGAAAGGCTCTCCTTCCGGGGTACTGCCCATGATACTGCCACCCCTTCCCGGTGGAAAAATCATTCGAATGGCAATAATGAAAAGGATAATGGCGCCTGCGATACTGACCGACTCCTGCCTCAGGTTCAGGGAAAGCAACAGGTATTCCCCGACAAACAGAAACACCAGCAAAATAATCAGGGCGATCAGCAGTTCACGGAGCAGAATTTTGCTTCGGCGTCGTTCTGGCACACTTTTCAGGATCGAAATGAAAACGGGCATATTGCCCAGGGGGTCCATAATCAGGAACAGCAGTATTGCTGTTGAGTAAATATCCATGAAGTAGAAAGCCTGCGGAAAAAAATCAGCGCAGGCTTATATCATAATCGGGTGTCAGGAGAGAAGCTTTCGGAGTGTTTCCGTTTGGTTGTTTAGATGGTTCCGTGTCTGGCCAGTAGCTCAGCAAGTTTGGATTCTTTGCTTCGTGGCCCGTTACCTGGCTCTTCGTACAGAATTCGCTCATGAAACTCCGCTGTTTCTTTGTCCCGGGCGATTTGTTCTTCCTTGTCCAGTTTGGCGTCCATGATTTCAGCTCGGCTGGCGGCGCTGAAAGGATTATCGAGGTTGTAAGGACTATTATCGTGATTAATTTGAGTAGTGCTGCTCATAGGGCTCTCTCCCAAAACAAATGATCGTTACGAGTTATAAACTTTGATACTTGCAGACTAGTTACGAGGACAATGAGTTGTCTGTAGGACAAAAGGGTTATATTTATATTAGAAATTAAAATTAATTTTTATATTAATTTAAAGCATGAATTGCCCCGGAAATGGGGGCTTTGGACTTTTCTATCAATTCTCTATGAATATCAGAGGTTTGGTTGAAGTAGGCCATAACCAGAACGCCCTTCACCTGGTTGTTGAATAAAAAAGGCGTAATCAGAGCCCCATTGGGGTGGGTATTTAAGTGGGCAGAGCGGATTCGAAAAAAATATTCTGGTAACTGGTTGATTTCTATGGTTTTCATGCCTTGAGCGGCCTCCTCAATCAGCCCTCCATTTCCCTCTTCTGTTTCATTAAGGCAGTCGTCGGTATGGTGGCCAAACCGTCCCATCAGTTTTAGCCCTCCGGAAGCTTCTTTAATATACAGGGCTGCAGCCGGGGAACCCGTCGATCTGGCCAGATAGCTGGTGACTGACTGACAGAGTTCTTCCAGGGCCAGAACCCCATTCATCACTTCATACAACCCGGACATCCCCTCCTCCAGCCATTGACGCTTCTCAGTGGATTTACGCTGTTCTGTCAGCATGGTGTTCAGGGTAACCACGCACTCACTTAACGCTTCCACATCCCGGTTACCTTTGATAACTCGAACATCTGTACTTTCATTACGGGCTATTTTTTGAATCCACTGGGTAATGGAGCGAACCGGATGCGTTAACCGATGAGAAATAAAGCCGGCAAACAGAATGATGCCCACTATGGTGATCACCAGAACCAGCAGGAAGCGTTGTTTCAACTGGGTTATGGAGGTAATCGCCTGACTTTCTGGCAGCTCTGCGACCAGCAACATTTCACTACCGGCGATATCCAGGGGCTGATAGGCACCAATCATTTTTTCTTCGGTGCTGTTTCGGTACTGACCCGCTTTAATGGAGGCTGTACCTGTTTCGTCGTAATCCAGGTTGTCAGTAAATACGCCGTTTTGCCATTGGGTATATGGAACTCCTGAGTGCTGGACAAGAGGTTTCTGGTTTGGTCCGGAATAGTGCTCAACCTTTCCTTCTGTATCGATCAGATAAAGATGAATGAATGGATTTTCTTCCGACAGCACCTGAAGAATATCGGGAATCCCATAATCCAGCCTTAACTGTATGGCTATAAAACCAAGAGCGCGTCCCCTGGCATCGAATAAAGGGCCAACAAAAAAACTTTCTGGTGTTGAGTGGTGTGGCCAGTATTGGCCTATACCGGAATAAACCGTGGTTTGTTCGTTCATGGCAATATGGACTGCAGATGCCAGTGGGGTTTTGGAAATCCAGCCCTTGTAAACATTCAAGCCAGTCTCTTCAGACCCTTTGCCATTGAATAGAATATTGCCCTGTTTGTCGCCAATGATGACGTTTTCGTAGTTGAAATAGCGAAAGTAACTGATTAATGGCAATGAGTAGTGACTGGTTATGATGCTGTAATTTTCGCTGAGCAGCCATTGATCAAGAGGCATGTTCAACTGTTTTCTGGAAGTGACCAGTTCGTTCAGGTAAACCTCTGCATTTTCAGAGACAAACACCAGGTTAGTGACGATGGCATCATAAAAGGCATTGATCTGATTACCCAGTTGTCGATTGTAGTGCCTCAGCTCTGTCTCAGCTTTGCTACGGAGCTGGTCGTTGGTTTGTGACTGGTGTAGGTATGCCAGGACACTCAGTGGAATCAAGGCAACCAGAACCAGCCAGAAAAAAAGCTGAAAAGAAAGTTGTTGATAAAACCGGGGCTGGAAGCGAGTCTTGTTCATGATTAATCAGGCTATTTTGGAACCTGATGGGGTTATCGGCAAGACAGACTTAATGATGATTTTAGAACTGGGTCATGAGAATAAAGAGGGGAAGCTATTTGGAATAGAGCATGAACTTCATGCACCATGCTCTGTCGGGTAGCAGGATCAGAACTTCCAGCTGGCACCCAGGGTGAAAATGATGGGGTTCATCTCCAGCTTTAATTCATCTCTGGCCTGATCACGGGTAGGACCTGCCTGGTAAGTTGAAAACTGGTAGGCAGCATCTGTTTTCAGGTGCATATAACTGATAGAGCCAGTAAGTGAAAAGTTTTCTGTCATATCGTAGCTGGTGCCAGCCGTGACATACCAGGTTAGTTTATTATCAATCTCAAAGTCTTCAACAGCATGGCCCTTATAGTTTAAAAGTGTATCTGTACCACCATCATAAAAATAAGCGAAGGCGAGCCCTCCTCCTATAAATGGATGAAAATTTCCATCCAAAGGTAAAACATACTCACCACCAAACTTGGCAAGCAACATAGTAAACTTCCCGGCAACACCGTATGGATCATCTTGTTGGGCGGGACCTCCACCACCACTTAAATCCGCGTTTGATAAAATAACTTTTGGTGACATAACGCCTTTCATTGGAGTGTAAAAACTACCAATAAAAGAAATATGCTCATTCCATGGTTTTACTACAGAAAATTTAAGGGCTTCCATGGTATCCATTTCTTGATCGATAGTATCTCCACTTCTTGGAGTATCTCCAATGAAAGCTCCAACGTTACTTTTTGGCTTTAAGAAAGCACCTTCAAGTCGGAACTCAACCTCATTGGTATAAGCGGTACCAGACATACACAGCAAAAAAGCTAACGATAAAATCCTTTTTATCATTTTATTTCCCTTATGGTTCAGATTGGCTACTCCAGATTACAGAGTAATCTTTTTTGGAGCAATAATGCTTTTCTATCCGTCCAGGTATTTATCTTTAAGGTTGACATAGTTATTGGCAGCGTATTGAAAATACTTTCGCTCTTTTTCTGTCAGGGCCCGGGTTTGTTGAGCCGGGTTTCCTTTGTAAACATAACCGCTTTCCAGTCGCTTTCCGGGAGGAACAAGGCAGCCGGCGCCTACAATAACCTCTTCTTCGATCACTGCTCCATCAAGAACAATGGCACCAATACCGATCAGACAGCGATCATGAATGGTGCAGCCATGTAACACCGCCTTGTGACCAACGGTGACATCACTGCCAATGTTGAGGGGGTAACCCCCGGGGTTGTAATCACTTGAGTGGGTTATATGGAGAACCGCACCATCCTGAATGCTGGTTCTTCTGCCAATACGAATGGAGTGCATATCTCCCCGGACGACCGCAAATGGCCAGACAGAGCTGTCATCACCAATAGTGACATCCCCCAATACGACGGCGGAGTCATCCACGAAGACGTTCTGGCCCAGCTCTGGGGTTTTACCGTTAAAGGGCCTTATTGCATTGCTTATGGTGTTATTCATGGAAAGACCGGGCTGATGGTTACTGTTTTCATGGTGTTTTTTATGGAGCGTGGGCTCTCACCCTGACACTGGCAAGCGATTCTGACAAGTACTTTTAAAAAGTGATAACAGGCTCTCAACCAAAGCAGGTTGCCTTGTTGGTGTGTTCGCAACATACATAGAGTCTGACTGTGTATTTCAGTATCCGGAAAATAATAGACACTTCACCTTTTTTCACCAAGTTGGCCATTGTTGTCTATGGTGGGGCACAAAAAGAACTGTGACCAACTCATCACTAACACAGTACACAACTGTCAAAGGGGTATCTGGCACAACAAGCTCCCTTGTGCCATGTATTTTCCCCTGCTTTCCCTCCAGCGGGTTATCTGCAAGGGATAAAGCGGAGGCCTTAACCTGGTTAATCATTCTTTTTCCTGCGGAAGGGTTGCGGTGTGCCATATACTCCTTGAAGCTCTGCAGATCGCCCATGGCCGCTTTTGCAAAAACAACCTTCAATGTTCTTCTCCCAAAAGTCGGGCAAATTCCCTTTCTGCTTTCTCATCGCTGAGTATTTCCAGTTTTCCCGCTCTGGCAAGATCAAGTCTTCTTTGAGTCTCTTCCAGTATCCAGCTATGGTGGGCTATATATTCCTCCACAGCCTCTTTCATAATGAAATTTGCATCGCGCTTGCAGATTTCCGCCAGCCGATTAACGGCTTCGCTTGTTTCTTCTTCAAGCCTGATAGATCGTGATTTTGTGGGCATTTTTCCCTCTGAATACAATAGGTTTTTTTGTTTTCAAAATATGCTGAGATGGGGGGGCTGTCAAATTCCGCTACCCGTCTACCACTGCCTGAAAGCCATGGACTGCATGGAGGTGAGGAATTCTTCCTGTCCTACGAAGGCCATGGAAAACAATCAATTACGCTTGAATTCATCGGCGGCTGCACCCACCATAACGACTGTGCCTACTAAAAAAGTAGAATGCCCCGTCAAAAGCAAGAAGAGTCTTTATTATGAGCAATCCCCTGCTGGAATCCAGTGAGCTGCCCCCCTTTTCAACCATTCTGCCCGAGCACGTCAAGCCTGCGGTTGAGGCGATCATTCACGATAATGAAAATGCCGTTGCCGACCTTCTGGCTTCGGGGGGGGATTACCAGTGGAGCAACCTGCAGGAAGTTCTGGACTCACTGGATGACCGGCTCAGTCAGGCCTGGTCTCCTGTCAGCCATATGAACGCAGTGGTTAATAGCGACGCCTTGAGAGAGGCCTATAACAGTTGTCTACCCATTCTCTCGGAGTACAGTACCCGTCTGGGACAAAACCGTGAACTCTATGAAGCCTATCAGGCACTGGCGGACTCACCGGCGTTTCAGGGCTTGGAACAGGCCCAGAAAAAGGTGATTTCAGATTGCCTCCGTGACTTCAAACTGGCCGGTGTCGCCCTGGAAGATGAAAAGAAAGTCCGTTTTGGTGACATTAAAAAGCAGCTATCGGAATTAACCAGCCAGTTCTCCGATAATGTACTGGATGCCACCATGGCCTGGAGCAAACTGATCACCGACGAGTCCGAGCTTTCAGGCCTGCCTGAAACCGCTCTGGCTGGGGCAAAACAGTTGGCAGAATCAAAAGAGCAGCAGGGCTGGCTACTTAACCTGGACTTTCCCAGCTACTTTCCGGTCATGACATATTGTGATAACCGTGAACTTCGTCAAGAGGTGTACACCGCGTTCTCCACAAGAGCGTCCGACCAGGGGCCCAATGCAGGAGAGTTTGATAACTCTGAGCGTATCAACGAGATTCTGAAGCTGCGCCATGAGCTGGCTCTGCTGCTGGATTTTAACAATTATGCGGAGTACTCCCTGGCCACCAAAATGGCGGAGTCACCGGATCAGGTGGTGAGCTTTCTGGAAGACCTGGCTACACGGAGTAAACCTCAGGCAGAAAGAGAGCTTGAGGAACTGAAAGCCTTTGCCCGTGATGAGTATGAAGTGGAGACACTGGAAGCCTGGGATATCGGTTACTATGCAGAAAAGCTGCGACAGCAACGCTATTCCATCTCTCAGGAAGAGCTGCGCCCCTGGTTCCCGGCAGAAAACGTCATCAATGGTATGTTTGAGGTGGTCAACCGTCTCTACGGGGTCACGTTTGAAGTGGTTGAAGGTGTCAATACCTGGCACCAGGACGTTCGTTTTTTCAATATTACCCGCCAGGGAGAAGTGATAGGTCGCTTTTATCTTGACCTGTATGCCCGGGAGCATAAGCGGGGCGGCGCCTGGATGGATGTCTGCCGGACCCGCTGGAAGATGGATGACAAAACACAGTTGCCCGTGGCCTACCTGACCTGCAACTTTACCCCGCCCGTGGGCGAAAAACCTGCCCTGTTGACCCACGATGAGGTGGTTACCCTGTTCCATGAGTTTGGTCATGGCTTACACCATATGCTCACCCGGGTGGATTATGCGGCGGTATCCGGTATTGGCGGCGTAGCATGGGATGCCGTTGAGCTGCCCAGCCAGTTCATGGAGAACTGGTGCTGGGAAAAAGAAGGGCTGGCGATGATCTCCAGTCATTTTGAAACCGGTGAACCCCTGCCAGAAGCCATGCTGGATAAACTACTGGCGGCAAAAAACTTTCAATCAGCCATGATGATGGTCCGGCAACTGGAGTTTTCACTGTTTGATTTCAGGCTGCATAAAGAATACCGGGAGGGCATTGAGGTTCAGGCCACGCTGGATGAGGTCCGAAAGCAGGTTGCAGTGGTGATCCCGCCTGCCTTCAATCGGTTCCAGAACAGCTTCAGCCATATTTTCGCGGGCGGGTACGCTGCGGGTTATTACAGTTACAAATGGGCGGAAGTGCTGTCGGCGGATGCATTCTCCCGCTTTGAGGAGGAGGGGATTTTCAACCAGGAAACCGGTCGTTCTTTCCTGCAGGAGATACTGGAAAAAGGCGGCTCGGCAGAGCCCATGGAACTGTTTGTTAACTTCCGGGGCAGAGAGCCACAGATCGACGCTCTTCTCCGTCACAGCGGGATAGCCTGAGCTTTTATATTGGCTATGGGCATTTTGCTCTTAAGCCAAAATAGACAGGGGAGCCAGAGTTTTCCCTGTCTGATTGAATAATCTGGATGCCATCATGAAAACCAAACGTTTTATAGCCGGAGCCGTTTGCCCTGCCTGTGGTGAAATGGATACGGTTCGAATGTTCCGCAGTGAAACCGGGCGTGATTACCGTGAGTGTGTTGAGTGTGGCTTCAGCGATGCCATGGAGGTGGATCCCAGACTGGAAGGGGCGTTGCCTGAAGCCAGAATTGACCGGGAAGAAACCGTTATGGAAGACCATGTGGATGTGGTTCGCATGGTCGATTTTTCAGAAAACAAGAAGCACTGACTGAGCTCTGCACCTCTGCACCTCTGCAGCTCAGGCTGCAGAGGTGAATTTCAGTTCAATGCCCAGGTTGTTGGAGAGGCAGTGCCAGCGGGACCAGATGGTCACCCACTCCTCCGGGCTGCGGTGACAGACAAAGTCCCTGAAGTTTTTCTCATTGTAAATGGCTTGGGATCGCATCATCTGCTGGACGGTTTTTTCCACAATGGTATCCAGCTCATTGGCGAAAGGTTCTCCCAGAATGGAATGAATGATCAGGTTGGCCCAGGTCATGCTCATGGGAATCAGGGTCGACCCGGTTTTTATAAGATATTGGTCGTTTACTTCCTCAATCAGCCGGTGAGCGAAGTAGGCTTTATCCAGCAGGACATCCAGCCCATTTAAAGGTTGCTCCTGAAGCAGTGGCGCCAGGAAGTTCTCTTCTGCTATATCCAGAAACGGATGGATAAAACTCAGTATTCCTGCTTCGTCGGAGGCCTGATAAAGCGCTTCCAGAAAATCAGGCACATGGTCAATATATTCAACAACAAATTTCAGCAGCGTATCACAGGCGTTCTCTTCGGGAAGCTCAATGGTGTGATGCAACAGCTCCATCTGGTCATTTATCAGCTTGCGAAGGTGCCCGCTTTCCGCTTCGAGCCTGCTGGCCCGCTCAATTAAATCGCGGATTGCCTGCACATCCATCAGATATCCCCCTATCAATCCCTAGGCATGGGCTAGATGCATACGAGACCATAGTGCAAAAAATAAAACAAGGCTGTTTAAATACTCCTTTTTCATAATTTTATTTTTTTTTATAAATAAAAATTTTTTGCAGAAAGACTCTGTGGGGGGCGCTTTGTTGGTATTTCGGCAGGGCTTGTGTGGTCAAAAAAATGGCACACAATATGTGCTGTGCCAACTCCATTTCTGAAGGAAGGTTGTGGTGAACCGTGGCGTATTTCTGGCATGAAAAATGACAGTGAAAATAAATGGGTAGCGATAAAACCGATCCTCACTCCAGGAGGTTTGGACCTTAGCAGGCACGGGAGAAGAGGTATCGATAGCAGGGATTTTGCAAAGTAGCAGAGGCTATCACACCTGTTGGTAATTGCCGGTTCAGGGCTGGTTGAATTACTTTTATTGCCCTTGCTGCGTCATGAGGGGTGTCAACATTAATCAAACAATAAATGTCGTTTGATTACAGGCTGTTATAAGCATTGATAGCAAATGATTTATAAATATTTTAAACGACTTCAGTTGTTTTTTTCAAATGATGATTTCCTTTTTCTTCTGCATGTTGTTTAATGGGGTTCTGAAACTATACTCTATGAACGATTATTGTCAGACTTTGAGTGCTGTTTCAGTGCATTAACTTCGGGGTTTTCCTCTTATGGGGCCAAGCTTGGGAGTTGAGTTACGGGGTGTTCCTGTACGTTTGGGGTATCGGATTTACAGGCAGGTGTTTGAAAGGTGTTTGGCTTTGTCTCAATACTTCTCGCACATTTGCACTTGATTAGATGTAGTGGGGTTTTTCAGGTCAGATCGTTCGCTGGATAACTTCTCTCACAGACTCTATTGCCTGCTTCCCGAAGTGTGGAAGTGCTGAGGTTGGAGGTGTCTGGAGTGACAGGTTATTCGGCAGTTGCAAGTAAAAAGACCAGTGGACAGGTCAACAAAACATGGCGTTATTCAGCCGGGGGAGCCCGCTTTCAGCAAGAGCCTTCCTGTCTGTTTAAACACCTCTGAAATGCAGCAAAAAAAGTCTGCACAATAATAATAAGAAGTTTCCGCTGAGATCAGCGGACAGTCAGGGGATGTAAGGGAATGATGCAGCACGCGAAAACTCTCTTTCTTCTTATTGCGGGATGGGCTGTGACAGGCAGTAGCCGTGCTGCATGGGAAGTTAATATGACCGAAGGTGTTACGGCGGTCAGCCGTAATATTTACGGGCTTCACATGACCATATTCTGGATCTGCGCCGTGATCGGCCTGATCGTCTTTGGGGTCATGTTCTACTCTATTTTCGTTCACCGGAAGTCCAGAGGCGCCAAGCCTCACCCGTTCCACGAGAGTACGCTTGTGGAGATTATCTGGACGACCATTCCATTTTTAATTCTTGTGCTGATGGCCATCCCGGCCACCAAAACCCTGGTTGAGATTTATAACTCCGATGAAGCGGATATTGATATCAAAATTACCGGCTATCAGTGGAAATGGCAGTACGAGTATGTGGGCGAAGGGGTCTCCTTTTTCAGTAATTTAAGTACACCCAAAGAGCAGATTTATAACCGCCGTAACAAGGATACTAATTACCTGCTTGAGGTGGATGAGCCTCTGGTGATTCCGGTGGGCAAAAAAGTGCGTTTTCTGGTGACGGCTGCGGATGTTATTCACTCCTGGTGGGTCCCGGCTCTGGCGGTGAAAAGAGATGCTATTCCCGGTTTTATCAATGAGGCCTGGACCAATATTGAGGTTCCTGGAACCTATCGAGGCCAGTGTGCAGAGCTTTGTGGGAAAGACCACGGTTATATGCCCATTGTTGTGGAAGCAAAAAGTGAAGCGGACTATCAGGCCTGGTTGAACGATAAAAAAGCCCTGGCTGCCAAAGAACGGGAGCTGACCAGTAAACAGTGGACCATGGATGAGCTGATGGATCGGGGTAAACAGACTTATCTGAAAGTCTGTGCTGCCTGTCACCAGCCTACGGGTCAGGGCATGCCGCCGGTATTCCCGTCTCTGGTGAAGACGCCAATGATCACATCCCGTGACCAGATTGGCGCTCATGTGGATATTGTTATGAACGGCAAAAAAGGTTCCGCCATGCAGGCTTTTGCAGGCCAGCTCAGTGAAGTGGACCTGGCGGCGGTGATCACCTATGAGCGTAACGCCTGGGGGAACAACACCGGCGATATGATCACCCCCAAAGAAATTGTGGAGTACAAGAAGACCGGCAAGTATGTAGAAGACCCGGGTAAGAAGCAGGCTATGCCTGACATCAAACAGGCCAGCCTGTAAGGAGCATTGCCATGACTGCTGTGACAGACCCTCATTCCCAAGATCATCACGACGAGCACCACCATGGCCCTGCAAAGGGGATCATGCGCTGGGTGCTGACCACCAACCACAAAGACATTGGCAGTATGTATCTGTGGTTCAGTTTCATCATGTTTCTGACCGGTGGCGCTATGGCCATGATTATCCGGGCTGAGCTGTTCCAGCCTGGACTTCAGATCGTCGAGCCGGCGTTTTTTAACCAGATGACCACCATGCACGGCCTGATTATGGTCTTCGGTGCGGTGATGCCGGCTTTTGTGGGACTGGCTAACTGGATGATCCCCATGATGATTGGCGCACCGGATATGGCCATGCCCAGGATGAACAACTGGAGCTTCTGGATTCTGCCCTTTGCGGCCCTGATGCTGGTTAGTACCCTGTTTATGGAAGGGGGCGGGCCGAACTTTGGCTGGACTTTCTATGCTCCGTTGTCCACGGACTATGCTCCGCCTTCAACGACGTTCTTTATCTTTGCCATCCATATGCTCGGGGTGTCATCCATCATGGGGGCGATCAATATTATTGCCACCATTTTGAACCTGCGGGCACCGGGCATGACCATGATGAAAATGCCGCTGTTTGTCTGGACCTGGTTGATTACGGCTTACCTGCTGATTGCCGTAATGCCGGTTCTGGCCGGTGCCGTCACCATGATGCTGATGGACATCCACTTTGGCACCAGTTTCTTTAATGCCGGTGGTGGTGGCGACCCGGTACTGTTCCAGCATATCTTCTGGTTCTTCGGGCACCCGGAAGTCTACATCATGATTCTCCCCTCCTTTGGGATCG
Organism: Endozoicomonas sp. Z74; assembly: GCF_057680865.1. Classification (NCBI taxonomy): domain Bacteria; kingdom Pseudomonadati; phylum Pseudomonadota; class Gammaproteobacteria; order Oceanospirillales; family Endozoicomonadaceae; genus Endozoicomonas; species Endozoicomonas sp. Z74. The sequence continues at coordinate 15,026 of NZ_JBLYZI010000020.1, read as the reverse complement.
TATCGGCGATTATTCCAGCCTTTGCCCGTAAACCCCTGTTTGGCTATACGTCCATGGTTTACGCCACCGCCAGCATTGCTTTTCTGTCGTTTATTGTCTGGGCGCACCATATGTTTACGGTTGGCCTGCCGCTGGTGGGTGAGCTGTTCTTCATGTACGCCACTATGCTGATTGCCGTACCCACGGGGGTGAAAGTATTTAACTGGGTGACCACCATGTTCCGGGGTTCCATGACCTTTGAAACGCCGATGTTGTACTCTGTGGCTTTTGTGGTTCTGTTTACCATCGGGGGCTTTTCAGGGCTTATGCTGTCTATTGCCCCGGCTGACTTCCAGTACCACGACACCTATTTTGTGGTGGCCCATTTTCACTATGTGCTGGTGCCTGGAGCGATCTTTGCCATCTTTGCTGCCACTTATTACTGGCTGCCAAAATGGACTGGCCATATGTACGACGAAACCCTGGCCAAGGTGCATTTCTGGATGTCGTTTATCGGTATGAACCTGACTTTCTTCCCAATGCACTTTGTGGGGTTGGCGGGCATGCCGCGAAGGATTCCGGACTACGCGCTGCAGTTCGCCAACTTCAATGAAATCTCCAGTATCGGCGGCTTTATGTTTGGAACCACGCAGCTGCTGTTCCTGTTCATTGTGATCAAGTGCATCAAGGGTGGGGCAAAGGCTGAAGCAAAAAGCTGGGAAGGGGCTGAAGGTCTGGAGTGGAGCGTGCCTTCTCCGGCACCCTATCATACCTTCAGTACCCCACCGGATGTGAAGTGAGCGACTGATAAGAAAAATAAAAAGTCCCGGGAGCCGTTCTATGAGCGATGGCAACATGGATAAGAGCAAGGAAAAAAAAGACTCGTCTCTGGAGAGCTCAACCCGGAGAACCTTGATCCGTTCAACTTTGGTGGCGGGGGGCATGTTTGGCTTTGGCTTTGCCATGGTGCCGCTCTACAACGTGTTTTGTAAGGTGACCGGTCTCAATGGCAAGACCGATCCGGATCCTTACCAGTACAACGCTACCCAGGCGAAAGTGGACACTACCCGTGAGATCAAGGTGCAGTTTGTCGCCACCAAAAACTCAGGAATGACTTGGGATTTTGAGCCCAGCATTCCCCAGGTGACGGTTCATCCAGGGGAAGTGGGAGAGCTGAGTTTTCTGGCGAGAAACCCCACGGACCGCCGGATCATCGGGCAGGCTATTCCCAGCGTCACCCCTTTTGAGGCGACCAACTTCCTCCACAAGGTTGAGTGTTTCTGCTTCACCACTCAGACCCTGGAGGCCGGGGAAGAGAAGGTGATGCCGTTGAGGATTATTGTGGACCAGGCGCTGCCAAAGCATTTAAAAAAGCTAACCTTGTCCTACACACTGTTTGATGTAACCCATTTGAGCTGATCGCTGATCTGTTAAGACAAGACGGCAATCTATCTTCAGGGAGAGAGGGTGTACTCCCCGCCAAACCAGGAGAGGATGATGGCTAACGAAGGTTCCTATTACGTTCCGGCCCAGAGCAAATGGCCGATTATTGCTTCCATTGGCCTGTTTCTGACACTGGCCGGTGCCGGCATGATGATGAATGACATGAGTGCCGGGGTGAAAGACTCCAGTGCCCACTATGTCTTCTATGCCGGTGGCCTGATCATGGCCTGGATGCTGTTTGGCTGGTTCGGCAATGTGATCCAGGAGTCCCGCTCGGGCCTCTACAGCCAACAGATGGATCGTACGTTTCGCTGGGGCATGTTCTGGTTTATTTTTTCAGAAGTGATGTTCTTTGCCGCACTGTTTGGCACTTTATTTTATGTGCGTACCTTTGCCGTGCCCTGGCTGGCCGGGGAAGGTGATGGCGCAATGACCCACGAAATGCTCTGGCCAGACTTTGTAGCGGACTGGCCATTGATGCTGAACCCGGATAATGAACGCTTTATGGGGGCTGCGGGCACTGTTGACCCCTTTCACCTGCCACTGCTGAATACCCTTTTGCTGGTGGCTTCCAGTATTACCCTGACGCTGGCACATCATGCCCTTCGCAAGAATGAGCGTTACAAGCTGAAGCTCTGGATGATTATCACCCTGGTGCTGGGCTTTGCCTTCTTGTTTTTTCAGGCAGAGGAATACATTGAGGCTTACAACGAACTTGGATTGACATTAAGTGCCGGCATCTATGGCTCCACCTTTTTCCTGCTGACCGGGTTCCATGGTGCCCATGTCACCCTGGGAGCCATTATGCTGGCGGTGATGCTGGCGAGAATCTACAAAGGGCACTTCGAGGCGGACGATCATTTCGCCTTTGAAGCTTCCAGTTGGTACTGGCACTTTGTGGATGTGGTGTGGGTTGGCCTGTTTATTTTTGTCTACCTGTTCTGACCGGGGTTATCGGTAAAGCCAGGGCGCCTGGCTGTGGATATCTCCATGGAGCCAGGCGATGACAATCAGCGCCATAATCAGGGCCGTAAGGCTGATTCGTACAATCAGGGAGCGCAGCAGGTTAGGCGAGTTGCTGCGGCCGGTCAGGAGAAAATAGAAACCGGCTGCCAGGCTCACCACTACTGCCAGAAAAAGAATAAGAACAGCGACTTTTATCCACATATGGGTACCCCGCTTTTATTGTAAGCACAGTATGACATAGCAAACCGTTGGATGGTTCACTGGATGTCTGGATTCAGATTGAAGTTGACTCTATTAGTGACAGCCCTCTTCCCCCTGCTGACCGGCCTTGGGGTCTGGCAGCTGTCCCGCTTTCAGGAAAAGCGGAATATTGAACAGATCTATGAGTCCCGTCAGTCCATGAGTCCCGTGTCCATTGCGGTAGCCGGACAGTATGAAGACCCCCTGTACCTTCCTGTAAACGTCAGCGGTCACTTTGTGGCGGATCAATACTTCCTTCTGGATAACCAGGTGTTTCAGGGACATGCAGGCTATGAACTGATCATGCCTTTTGTCACCGATGAAGGGCAATGGTTATGGGTTAACCGGGGTTGGTTGCCAGCCGGTAACCGGGAACAAATGCCTGTTGTTCATACTGACTCAGAGCGCCTGACACTCAGTGGAATCCTATATCAGCCGTTGGGCAAAGCCTTTCTATTATCCGATGAGCTATGGCTTGAGCAATCGGATCAGGAGTGGCCAAAAAGAATTCAGACCATCGATTTTGCCCGGATGGCGCTGGCATTGAACAGAGATGTCAAAAAACACGTAAAGACAGAGATGCCCTTTTTTATGGTGGTTCTGAATAAACCCCAGCCCGGGGCGGAGCAGTACCGTCCTGTCATGGTGAACATGAGGTCGGAAAAACACCTGGGGTACGCTTTTCAATGGTTTGCCATGGCGCTGGTTTTGGCAGGGCTCTATGGGTATCACATGGTTCGTTCTGGAAAAGGAGGTGGGCATGCCTGAAATGATGGATAAACATCGGGATCGTCGAGGCAAATGGCAACTGGCGCTGGTTATCCTGATCCCCTCTCTGGCCATGGGGCTGGCCTGGGTGATGTATTTTACCGGATTGTGGCTTCCTGAAGGCAGAACCAATAAAGGGGAGTTACTGCTGCCTCCTGCCCAGCTGGGGGATTTGCAACTGATGAGGGGGTTGGAACGAATCGAACCTGAGGCGACGGAAGGGGTATGGCGACTGGTGGTGTTTGGAAGCCCCGGCTGTGAGGAGCAGGAGTGTCAGGACAGCCTCTATAAAACACGACAGGTGCATATTGCATTGGGGAAAGAGGCCGAGCGTGTGGTTCGACTGTATGTGGCTCCGGCTACGCCCATGCTTGACCCCCACCTGGAACAGCAGCATCCGGGGGTTTTATGGCTGAGCGCTTCAGAAGCCATGGTCAGGAAAACCATTGGCGTGGATCACTGGCCCCAAAACCGGTTCTTCGTCATTGACCCCCTGGGCAATGTCATTATGGGCTATCAGGCCAAACAGCCGGGGGGGGATTTGTTGAAAGACCTCCGGAAATTGCTTAAAGCATCCAATATTGGCTAGCACCCATTTATTGGGTACTAAATGATTATTTTACGGCTGTGGTGGTTTTTATCCGGTAGTTATTGGGTAAAGACTGACCGGTCGGTGAGTGGAACCACATCCACCCTTTTCATGGTAAACAGACCCCGGGAGTTTGAGATGAAAAAAAGAGGGTTTTACCTGGCTTTACTGGCAACGCTACTGGCCAGTCTTGTTGTTGGTCTTGGAGCTTATACCCGGCTGGTTCATGCAGGTCTTGGTTGCCCCGACTGGCCGGGCTGTTATGGTTTTTTGACGGTACCGGAAACAGAGCATGAGATTGCCCGGGCAGAAATGCTGTTTCCCGAAGCGCCGGTGGAGTCTGATAAAGGCTGGGCGGAAATGATTCACCGCTATGTGGCGGGTTCGCTGATGCTGCTGGTGATGGGGATTGTTTTTCAGGCACTCAGACATCGTGGTTTGCCTGGGCAGCCCATAAAACTTCCATTGTTTATTCTGGCGCTGATCATTCTTCAGGCCGCCTTTGGTATGTGGACAGTGACGCTTAAATTGTGGCCACAGGTGGTGACGGCGCATTTACTGGGTGGTTTTGCCACTTTCAGTCTATTGTTTTTACTGACACTGAGACTCTCCGGTGTGCAGTGGTCAGAGCTTTCAAGTCATGCTTCCAGAAACGGCTCCGGGCTGAAGGGGTTACGGTTTCTGGCGGCTGCTGGTCTTCTGGTGGTGGTGGCTCAAATCAGTCTGGGCGGCTGGACCAGTTCCAACTATGCGGCACTGGCTTGCCCTGACCTCCCTTACTGTCAGGGGCAGTGGTTTCCCTCAATGAATTTTACCGAGGGTTTTGATATCGGCCAGTCCATCGGACCGAACTATCTGGGTGGGCAGCTCCATGCTGAGGCGAGAACCGCCATTCATTTTTCGCACCGTCTGGGGGCTCTGATTACGACGCTGGTTCTGGTGTTGCTGGTTATCTCTTCATTTCGCACCGCCAATGCTATTAGTACTGATAAAGCAATGGCCCCGGCGGAAAGTGTCAGCCTGAAAAGGTTGGCAGTGCTGATTCTGCTGGCATTGCTGATTCAGGTAACCCTTGGGTTGAGCAATATTATCTGGAGTTTGCCCCTGGCCGTGGCTGTGGCCCACAACCTGGGAGGAGCCTTGCTGCTACTTACCCTGGTGGCAATGAACTATCGGCTGCACATTAAGCCAGTGGCTTCGAATCCGTAGCGGTAAAAGGAGGATGGAACGATGAGTCAGAGTAACTCTCAACTACACCGCAGAACCGAGTTGGCAGGAAGTGCCCGTTTAAATGCCCATAGTGAGAGAAAAAGAGCAAACGCCAAAGATTATCTTGAGCTGACCAAACCCAAAGTGGTTGCCCTGATGATTCTGACCTCGGTGATCGGCATGTGTCTGGCCACTCCGGGCTGGGTTCCAATGCAGGTGATGGTGTTTGGTAATCTCGGGATTGCCCTTTGTGCCGGGGCTGCAGCGGTCATCAATCATGTAGTGGACCGACAGATTGACACCATCATGGCCAGAACCCATAAGCGACCTGTGGCTACCGGCCGGGTTGAACCTCTGCAGGCGATAGCCTTTTCGGTACTGCTCGGGGTGATCGGGATGACACTTTTGATCACCCTGGTGAACCCGTTGACCGCCTGGCTCACGCTGGCCTCCCTGGTGGGGTATGCGGTGATCTATACCCTTATTCTCAAGCGGGCCACTCCCCAGAATATCGTGATTGGCGGTCTTGCCGGTGCGGCTCCTCCGTTACTGGGGTGGACGGCAGTGACCGGACAATTTGACGGTCACGGTTTATTGCTGGTGCTGATCATTTTTGCCTGGACGCCACCCCACTTCTGGGCGCTGGCAATACATCGCAAGGATGAATATGCCAAAGCAGATGTACCCATGCTTCCGGTTACCCACGGCGAGGCCTACACCAAGCTGCATATTCTGCTGTATACCCTGGTGATGGTGATTGTCTCTGTGCTGCCTTTTCTGACCGGAATGAGTGGTGTGATTTACCTGGCTGGGGCGCTGACACTGGGGGGACGTTTCCTGTTCTGGTCCATCGTTCTTTTGCGCAACAGTCGTCCTCATGCCGCCATCAAGACGTTTAAATACTCCATTACTTATTTAATGTTGCTGTTTGTGGTCCTGCTGGTGGATCATTATTCGTTCTATCTCTGGGTGGATTAATGGAGAGTGCTGTGGGAAGTCAAAGGAGTAAGGCTGTGAGGAAAACTGCATATCTGTTGCTGGCGGCGGTGGCTGTTGTTCTGGGTTTGACCTTCAACAAGTTTCTGAATAAACCGGCTTTATCAAAAGAACAGTTGCAGCAAATGGGGGCGGTCCTGTTTGATGCGCCCCGTTCATTTACCCTGGAGGGATTGGTGGATCATACCGGGGCTTCTTTCAGCGCCGGGCGGTTGAAGGATCAATGGACACTGGTCTATTTTGGCTACACGTTCTGCCCGGACATCTGCCCCGCTACGCTCAGCCAGTTGAACAAGCTGGATGGGCTATTGAAAGAAAAAGACCCGAAGCTGGCGAAGAAAATGCAATATGTCATGGTCTCTGTGGATCCGCGGCGTGATACGGTGGAAAAACTGAAAGGGTACGTGCCCTACTTCAACAAAGACTTTATCGGAGTGACGGGTGGGGTAAAAAGTATCCACAGCCTGGCGGTTCAAATGAATGTTCCCTATACCCCGATAGTGGACCCGGAAGATGAATTTTATTTGGTGGATCATGGCGCCAATCTGGCTCTGATCAATCCTAAAGGGGATTACCACGGCTTTATTCGCCCACCATTGGAGCCTTCCAAGTTATTGAAAGTGATGGAAGCGGTTGATCAGAGGTTTTGAAGTGGGTGGAAAGGGACACTCCCACACAACCGTGTGGGAGTAATGAGGCTAGTTTTGCTTCATACTAGCTAGACTGCTTACTTGAGAACCACTCTTGAAGTTGTTTTGCCAGATCCTCCTTTCCGTCTTTTCTCAGCATGTCTACCACTCTTCCAGTGGCGGCCTCATTTTTCATTTGCTCTAAATACTCTTTTGATAATGCTCCTTTCATTATTTCCAAGTACTGTGCCTCAGTGTTCACGACGACCTGGTTTCGCTCCTCTCTAGTTACGTCGTGCTCATCAAACGCCTTATTTATCAGCATCTCATTTCTTAAAATATACTCCGAAGCACTTTTTTGAATGCCATATTTTTTCCTGATTAAAGAGCATAGGGCTTCTTTATGCCCTACTTTGTCTTCAGGTATAGACTTGCTTAGTTTTTTAATAATTTGATCAATAAAATTTGTAACAACTAATTGTTTATCAAATAGTGTGTTATTTTCCTGCCTGAAGTTTTTTACTGTTTGCCATTGTGGAGTTCTTTTTGTTGCTTTTTTATAAGCATCTTTTGCGAATAAGAAAAACTCTTGATTCAGATCTTGAAATCTATCTTCGTCTGAAAAAACTAAAGTCTTCAATTCATTTCTTAGAAAAGACTCGGTACATCCCCAATATGTTTCTTGGAGAAATTGATCAACAGTCATATCTTTTATGTCATTAGCATCCATCCAGTTGGTCACTGCGGATACAGCTTTTCCAGGGCTGGATGGTTTTGAGTGATCTCTTCCTGAATGGTTTGTCTTTTCTGAAGATGTTGAGGCTTGCGTTTCGCTTTTACTTTCTGATTTTATGATTTTGTTTTCCTTTATTCTTGCCTCTTGCATTTTTTTGTTTGTTTCGGCTTCAATTTGATCAAGTGTTAGACCCCTACCTTTTTTAAGAGCGACACCATTTTGTTTAAAACGTGCTAATAAAATGTCATTCAAAGATGTCGTAGCTGGTGCCTTAGCGCTTGTCGGGCGTGGGGCAGAGCCACGGTGCACTGACTGGTAATCAGGACCAGGCGGTGGTGGCGGTGGGGGGGCTGACGGAGCCATTGGCGGTGGTGGAGCAGCTGGGGCCACTGGCGGTGGAGGTGGTGCAGCTGGTGGCTGTTTAGGTGGTGCTGGCGGTGGAGGTGGTGCCGCCAGTGGTTGTTCAGGCGATATAAAAGAAGGCTTATGGTCTTGGTCGCTTGCAGTAGAAGGGGGATCTGTTTTATCAGCAGTTCTATCCGACACTTTCCGGTTTGTACCAGATTTACCTAGGTGAGGCTCCATGTCAAAATCTGAATCAGCTTTTGGGGTGGATATGGCAACCTTAATTCCTGAGCGTGTTGAACCGTTCTGATTTTTTAGTTCATTTGTGAAAGCTTTTTTTTGAGCTTTATTCAATTTACCATAAATCGCTTTTTGCTCAGGATTCATATCTTTATACGGTATATATGGAAGTTGGATTCCAGGCCCAATATTCATAACTAACTCCTCTTACAATCTTGGAATCAAAAGTTTTATTACTGATTAGTATTGTCCATAGTATGGCCATTGACTCTATTAGACGTTGGTTGATAAGGCTGTAAACGGTGTTTTTATAATATAAAACCGACTTTACGCAGCCCTTTGATGAAATGAGCGAGTCAAATAATTGACCCGCTTATTCAAATCATTAAAAACTCTAGCCTAGGAATGCCTGGGTATCAGCTGGCTGAATAAAAACAGCAGAAAGCTGGTCACCACTACGGAAGGCCCGGCTGGAGTATCCAGCTGCCAGGAAGCCGCCAGTCCCCCGGAAACCCCAAGCAGACCCAGAACTCCGGCAAATACCGCCATTTGCTCCGGGGTTCGGGCCAGTCGTTGGGCGGTGGCTGCGGGAATAATCATCAGTGATGTGATCAGCAGAACCCCGACAATCTTCATGGCGACGGCAATCACCAGTGCCATTAGCAGTGTCAATGTCAGCCGTAACCGCTTGACAGGAACGCCCTCCACCTGGGCCAGCTCAGCATGGACCGACATGGACAGCAGAGGTTTCCAGAGCCCTATCAGCACCGAAAGCACCAGCAGGCCCCCGCCGTAGATCCAGTAAAGGTCAGTGGGGCCAGTGGCCAGAAGGTCGCCAAACAGATAAGCCATCATATCCACCCGGACATTGTCCGCAAAGCTGACAGCAACCAGCCCCAGAGACAGACTGCTGTGGGCCAGAATACCCAGCAGGGTATCGGAGGCAACCCTTTGTTTTTCCTGAAAACTCACCAGGGCCAGCGCCAGAATCAGGGAGCATAGAATCACCGCAAGATTGAGGTTGATATCCAATAGCAGTCCCAGGGAAACCCCCAGCAAAGCCGAGTGTGAAAGGGTGTCGCCAAAATAGGCCATTCGTCGCCAGACCACAAAACAGCCGAGAGGGGCAGCCAGAATAGCGACGCCATAACCGGCCAGTAAGGCATACAGCAGCAGGTCAGACATTACCGGGCTCCTTCTTTGTCAGGAGAAGGGCTGTTAGAAGGGCTATGGGGATGGTTATGGGTGTGTTCAGCATCTGAGCCGGGCGCTTCAATGATGTGTCCGTCCACGCCATGATGGTGGTCGTGGTGGTGGGTATAAATGGCCAGTTCGTCAGACTCTCCCCCAAACAGCCGCAGATAGGCCGGGTGTTTCCTCACCTGATGAGGGTGCCCTGAACAGCAGACATGCTGGTTGATGCAGATCACTTTGTCGGTAGAAGCCATGACCAGGTGCAGATCGTGGGAGACCATCAGCACTGAGCAGTTTTCCTGGTGTCGGGATTCATCCCGAAGGTCGGTGATCAGTTGATACAGCTCTCTCTGGCCGTTGACATCCACGCCCTGGACCGGCTCATCCAGCACCAGCAGATGGGGCTTATGCAGAAGTGCCCGTGCCAGAAGCACCCTTTGTTGCTCCCCGCCGGACAGTGATTGCAGAGGAGAGTGAATGACATGAGCCACTCCGGTTCGTTCCAGGGCATCCCGGATGGCCACCAGGCGGCAACCGGTCAGGGAGAGAAAGCGCTTCACCGTCAGGGGCATGTTGTGGTCAACATGCAGTTTCTGGGGCATGTAACCAATACGGAGTCCTTTCCGGATCTGCCTGGATCCGGATGAGGGTTCCTGGAGTCCAAGGGCTATGCGCACCAGGGTGGTTTTTCCGGCACCGTTAGGGCCGATCAGGGTGACGATTTCGCCAGGATCCACCTGAAGCGAGACGCCCGTGAGCACCTCCCGACCCCGGTATTGCATCCGGATATCAGTGAGGGTTAGCAGGGGGGACGGAGTCATGATCAATAGTTTCCCTCAGGATGCCCGGCAGTTGGTGCACAGGCCCGTCAGCTCAATAGCCGCTTCTTTAATGGCAAATCCATGGTCGCTGGCACAGGTTTGAATGGCCTGATTAATGCCAGGATGCTCCACCTCCAGGGTGGTCCGGCAGTGCTCACAGATAAGAAAGCAGCCCCGGTGTGGCTCTCCGGGGTGGGGGCAGCCCATATAGGCGTTGATGGATGATATCCTGTGAACCAGCCCCTGCTCCTGTAAAAAATCCAGGGCGCGATAGACCGTTGGAGGTTGTGCCGTTCTGGACTCCTCCCTGGCGAGGGAAGCAAGAATGTCATAAGCCCCCACCGGCTGATGATTCTGCCATACCAGTTCCAGCACCTTTTCTCTCAGTGCCGTCAGCCTCACCCCCCGGTGCTGGCAAAGGCGCCGGGCCTTATTCAGAGCATCCTGTATACAATGCTCATGGTTATGGGAGCGATAGGGATCGGTGTGTTGAGTCATTGGTCTCGGGATCAGGCATTACACAAATAACGTTATATCATAACATCTGAACCCGGACTGAACCTGCTTTTATTTAGCCATTACCTTTGCGTTACTTTCCGAACTTATACCTGGCCTTATGGCAGCGCCGGGACTACTGATTCGGTGCGCAGTTTCAGCATATCCCGGAATTCATCCGGATCCAGGAACGCTCTGACCAGGCTCTCTTGATGTTCATCATCCGTGGGCTTTTCAGGATGAACAAAGGTGATGATTCTGGATATCCAGAACCGGAACGCGGCGAGCCTCAGTATCAGCGGCCATGCGGCTTTCTCCTCCTCAGTAAAGGGGCGAACCTGGCGGTAGGCGTTTACAAGGGCGTTAAACCGGTCAGGGTCCAGCTGCAGACCGTCGGTAAGACACCAGTCGTTAACGGTGACAGCCAGGTCGTAGATTAGCCAGTCGTGACAGGCCTGGTAGAAGTCAATCACCGCTGAGATTTTTCCCTGCTCCAGAAGCACGTTGTCATGGAACAGATCGCCATGAATCAATCCTTCCGGGAGATGGGTAAATGGGCGGAGAGACTGTGAAATGTCCTGCCACTGCGCCTTCATGTATTTGGCATCTTCCGGGCTCAGCAAAGGTTGCAGGCGTTTCTGCTGTTCATCGAGCCACAGCAGGCCTCGCTGGTTTTTCTGGTGCAGATGGGATTTTTCACTCACGGCGTGAATCCGGGCCAGCATCGTACCCACCTGGGCGCAGTGATCGGTTGTTAAAGCGGTTGGGTCTGGATGCTTTCCCCTGAAGCACTGAACGATCAGAGCCGGTTTGTTTTTCAGGGTATGCAGTGCCCTGCCCCTGATATCCCGAACCGGGTTGGGAACCGGTAATCCATCCGCCTTCAGCTCATCCGTATACGCGATGAAAAAAGGAAGGGTCTCTGCCGGCAGGTACTCAAAAAGCGTCAGGACATAACGGGTCCGGGTGCCCTCTTTGACCACATCAAGGAAGTAGTTGGTGTTTTCCACCCCGCCCTCAATGCCGGTGAAATGCTCCAGCTGGCCAATATCATAAAGGGTCAGAAACTGTTCTATATCCTGCTGGCTTAAATGGGTGTAGACCGACATATTATCTCTACTGTATCCCTGCTCAGGTTGGTAAAAGCCATGAGCCGTTATTTGTACCAGGCGCTTATGGCTGTTTATTATCGCTGTATTATCATGACTGACGACAAAATAGAAAGCGTCTCTGAAAAACGACAGAAGACGCTGTTCAATAAAGACGCTTTACTTCCATTCAAAGACCGTCCATGAGGGCACCAGCATTCCTCTTTTCGTCGGATCAATGGGGTTTCCCTGGTTGTCTGAGGCCACCAGAAAATAGGGAGGGCCAATTTTCGGGATCACCTGAATCGCATAAAGCTGCCCGCCAATCCGATACTCTTTATAGGTTCTGGTCTTGCCAGCACGGATCACCACCTCAGTATCTGAGCGTCGCTCCAGGGAGTCCGGACGAAGATGCCTGGGGATTGACTGGATATCGTGCTCAGTCATTACTGCTGCTTTATCCGTGGAAACGGCAGCACCCTGATCTGGCTTCTTTCCCTCAGGCGGCTGTTTTCCATCCGGTGCTACGGCACAACCGGCAAGGAATACGGATAACATCATCAGGCCGATAAGATGCTGTTTCATAATGAACCTCAAAATAGCCCTGGGTCTCAAAGTCAGGGGAATTATAGAGTAGCTGGCAGGGATAAAGGAGGAGGAATTGGCTGCGGCGCTTTCTTCTTGAGTTTGTGCTCAAGAGTGCATGGCTTCAAAGAGATGGCTGTGAGAAAGGTCAATATAATGCCCATTTTTCTTATGGTACGATAGGTCAGTTTTATGCAAAAGATGGCCGTGTATACAAGTGAGCCGTCCTTCCTGAGCAGTCTTGAAAATGGAAAGCCGGGCGGTAGCGTTCTCGCTTTTTTCTAAGCAGCCAGAGGTCTGCTTGTTGGCACGATTCAAAAAAAGTTGGATGGGGTTCCAGTTAGTTTCAGGCGGTTGTAAACAAATTTATTCCTTTAAAAGAGAAGGAGCCATTTTTTAGTGTGAAGAATCAAGCATAAAGGTATATATAATATATGCTTACATGAAGTATTCACTGGAGGTAAGCATGACTAAAACACGAACCACCGTCACCATCGATGAAGCATTACTGGAAGACGCAAGAAAGCTGCCAGTGCCACCACTGTCCAATTTGTTTGAGGAGTCTGTCAGGGCTGCGGTAAAAAAAGCCCGGGAGCAGCAATGGCTCGAAGAAAACCGGGAGGCCATTGCAGAGTATAACGAACGAATCCAGCGTGACGGCATGTTGAGCGACTGGTATGGAGTCAATACTGATGACGCAGTTTGATGTATTCAGGGTTGAGAAGCGTTATGTGGTAATGCTCCAGAGCCATTTTTTTCCACTTGAAAGCTGTGTGGTTGCTCACCTTCTGCCCCTGGATTCATTGAAGCTAAAGGTAAGCCGATTAATGCCTGTGGTGAATCTGAATAGTCAGGAATGGGTTGTGGATATACCCACCTTGTCAGCGATTCACAGGCACCGACTCAAGTACCGGGTAGGCAGTATCAAAGAGAGCCGCAGTGATCTGATGACTGCACTGGATGTTTTGTTTACTGGAATATAAACCTGGCCGTACTGTGAGTTTGAAGCTGAAAGCTCTGTTGAAGCTTTTCAGAATGACTAGGTTACAGACTTCCTGACGAAATTCTATATCGATGGCGACCTGCACGTCTTTTATTAGCATCATTTTGAGATGACTGGTTTTCAGCAGACTTTTTACTTGATCATCCATTGATGCAACTACAACGGATGAGTAATATTGGAAAAATATTACTTAAAAAAACCGGAAAGTTATTTTGCATCAAAGAGATTCGGTGTAATGTGAATTTGGCAATATATCTCATTTTGAGTTAATAAGAACGGTATTGGGTGGATATCTCTTAGTTTTAGTTTTTTGTCCCTAGTATTCGATATTGCTCGGTTTGAGATCTAGTAGCTGTTAGGATTCAATACACAAAATACATCAGAGGAGAAAATGGACTTTAAAATTGTAATAAGTATTATTGGCGCATTAGCAAGTATTTTTGCAATCTATAAAGTTATAGTTGATGTCATACTTGCAAAATCTGCAAAAAGAAGGGATGAATATGAATTCTCAAAAAAATTCCTAGATGATCTTAATAATAGTGAAACGCACCCATTTATTATTGAAAAAGGTTTCTTTGCATTAACTGGTTATGATCTTAAAATATCTGAAATTAAATACCTTTTAGAAACTGATTCACCAAGCCTAAATATTAGGCGAAGAAAACTATCAGAAAAATTCATAGAGTTTGATGAGGAAGAAAAAAACTATGTCTGGAAAGGAGTTTATAGAAATAGATTTTTTAATAATAATGCCGTTACCTTATATTTTTACTCTTATTTAATTGCTTGTGGCGTTGGCATATTGCCAATATATATTAAAGGGTTGTCTGTTTTATCAAATATATCCATTACAGCTTTCTGTGCTTCTTTCTTGGTAATAGCGATATCATGTCTAGTAAATATGGAAGACATGAAAGTAGCGAAAAAATTCACCAAAAATCTAGCAGAAGCCTAACCAGGCATTGAGCCTGTAGAAAAACCTCTGGCGAAGCTGCTAACCAAGACATGGCCTGGTAAAATAACGACACACGCCCCTTATAATCATTAAAGCCCAAGCCATGCCTAAGTTTGTGCCGTACAACACTCATCAACACCTGATGATTCCGGTGAATCTCTCTGAACAGCTGGTTTCCGGTACGTTTGAGTACACTCTGAATTACCTGGTCGACCATGAAATAGATACCTCCATCTTTTATGATCATTATCGGAATGACGATGGAGGCCGCCCCGCTTACGATCCGGCCATGCTGTTGAAAGTGGTGCTATTTGCTTATTCCCGTGGTATCACTTCCAGCCGCCAGATTGCCAAAGCGTGTCAGGAGAATGTCGTTTTCATGGCATTGTCTGCAGACAGTCAGCCCCACTTTACGACCATTGCTGACTTTATCAGTCGCCTGCAGGGGCCAGTGAGTTTGCTGTTTCTGCAAATCCTGATGATCTGTGATCAATTTAATCTGATTGGTCGTGAGATGTTTGCTATTGATGGGCGTAAAATGCAGGAGTTACCCACGAATTGTGGACACCCCGCTAAGTTAGATTACAGTCTAACTGGGAGGTGTATCATGAGCCGATATAGAAACCCTGCTTATACCGAAGAGTTCCGAAAAGAAGCTGTTCGTCTGGCAGGCTTACCAGACCACAAAGCTTCTGCTGTTGCTGAACAGCTCGGTATCAGCGTACAGCAGATCTACAATTGG
>NZ_JBLYZI010000019.1:0-73206 GCF_057680865.1 Endozoicomonas sp. Z74 | reverse complement strand
TTTTATCGGGTATCTCGGAAGAAGACGAAACCTTCTTTCTCGAATCTGAAAAAGGGGCGCGAAATCTGGATCGTCTGCCTCGCAAGCGTGGCAGGCGACGTTTAAGAAATAAGCCGCACTCTGAAGCAAAAGCAGCTAAATCTGAGCCCATCAAGCTAATACCCGTGATGGTGGCGTGTGATCGGGATCATCATGTTGTGGATGCTGTCCTCAAACAGGTCAGCATCGATGAACTCACTACTCATCTCAAAGGCAAAATTCAGGCAGGAAGCACGATGTGTCTTGATGGACACATGTCACATGACAGTCTGGGAAAAAAGCTGAAAGTCACTCTGAAGACGCTGGTAACGGGTTCCGGTGAATATGTGAAGGAGGAGATTTACCACATCCAAACCGTCAATGCTTATCACAGTGACCTGAAGAGCTGGATTAACGGACTTTTCAGAGGCGTTGCAACAAAATACCTGTCTCGTTACCTCGGGTGGAAAAGGTTTCTTAAAACTCAACTCTTCTCAGAGGAGGCTTTTTTAGATCAAGTTTCTATACATTGGGTAGAGCAACACTTAATTTGAACAGCGCCGGAGAGCTTATTTTTGATTGGAGGGAGGGATATTATCGGGAGCTCATTATTTTGATTTCCCCCATTATCCATTTTTTAAAAAAAGACGCTGTTTTCGGGAAATATTCAGAAAGCAAGGTTCAGTTTAAGCGGTTCAAGTATTTAAAAACGAAAAGGGACCGGGTAATTCGCCTTATTTTTGAGGAGGTTGGGGTGGAGCGAGATGTCCTGCAAGTTGGCATTGACGTTCACCGTTCCAATGGATTTACTGAAGATGTTTATACGGTTCACGGGGTCTTTTTTGCTCTTGATGGTGTCATATTCAGTGGGTATCAAACAGCAGAAAACCGCCAAATGATTGAATCGGTTATGGGCGAGGTGGGGATGCAGGGGGAGGAGGGAGCTTCCCAAACGGATTCTCAATCGTCTTCTTCAAATGGTACAAGAACACAGAGGTCAGGCGAGGAAGAGCCTCAGGGGCAAACCCAAGAGCAACCTGACAACGGGAGTTGCTTTAGAAGTCATTCCGGTGGACTTTGATCCTTTTGCGATTTACTTCTCATTTTCTTGGAAAAGCCTTCGAGGAATTGCTTGTGTATTAATGGTGTGAAACCGGCACTCAGGGGGAGTGCCGGTAGAAAGGTCAGGCATCAATCCGCTTGTACTTGATCCGGTGGGGGCCAGCAGCCTCCTCACCCAGCCTTTCCTTCCGGTCGGCTTCGTACTCGGTATAGTTCCCTTCAAAGAAGGTGACCCTGGAGTCCCCTTCGTAGGCCAGGATATGAGTGGCCACCCGGTCGAGGAACCAGCGGTCGTGGGAGATCACCATGGCACAACCGGGGAATGCCAGCATGGCTTCTTCCAGGGCGCGCAGGGTTTCTACATCCAGGTCGTTGGAAGGTTCATCCAGCAGTAATACATTACCGCCGTCTTTCAATGTGGCTGCCAGCTGAAGTCGGCCCCGCTCACCACCGGACAGCTCCCCAACCCGTTTCTGTTGATCGCCACCCTTGAAGTTGAAACGGCCAATGTAGGCACGGGAAGGCACTTCATAGTTATTGATGCGCAGCATATCCTGGCCATCGGAGATGGCTTCCCAGACGGTTTTCCGGTCATCCAGGTCATCCCGCATCTGCTCAACATTGGAAATTTTAACCGTATCGCCCCGCTCAATAGAGCCGGAATCCGGTTGCTCAGTGCCCATAATCATCTTGAACAGAGTGGATTTACCGGCACCGTTCCCCCCGATAATGCCCACAATCGCCCCTTTGGGCACACTGAAACTCAGGTCATCAATCAGCAGCCGGTCACCAAACCCTTTGCTGACATGATTGAATTCCAGCACTTTGTCTCCCAGGCGAGGGCCAGGTGGGATATAGATTTCGTTGGTTTCGTTACGGCTCTGGAAGTCCTGGGACTGCATTTCTTCAAAGCGGGCCAGTCGCGCCTTGGACTTTGATTGCCGGCCCTTGGCGTTGGAGCGTACCCATTCCAGTTCGTGCTCCATGGCTTTGCGTCGGGCATCCTGTTGCTTTTGCTCCTGCTCCAGGCGCTGTTCTTTCTGCTCCAGCCAGGCGCTGTAATTGCCCTGATAGGGAATGCCTTCGCCCCGATCCAGTTCAAGAATCCAGCCAGCGGCATTGTCCAGAAAATACCGGTCGTGGGTGATTGCCACCACTGTGCCGGGGTATTCCACCAGAAACCGCTCCAGCCACGCGACGGATTCTGCATCCAGGTGGTTGGTGGGTTCGTCCAGTAACAGCATTTCCGGGCTGGACAGAAGCAGACGACAGAGAGCTACACGACGGCGCTCGCCACCAGACAAGTTTGCAACCATGGCATCCCATTCCGGCAGGCGGAGAGCATCGGCGGCAACATCGAGTTTGCGTTCCATGTTATGGGCGTCAGCGGCCTGGATAATGTTTTCCAGTTTGGCCTGCTCTGCAGCCAGGGCATCGAAATCGGCATCCGGTTCTGCGTAGGCAGCATAGACTTCATCCAGTCTTTGCTGGGCCTGCTTGATTTCACCCAGGGCTTCTTCCACCACTTCCCGAACGGTTTTATCAGGATCCAGTTCGGGCTCCTGAGGGAGGTAACCAACGTTCAAGTCGGGCTGGGGGCGGGCCTCCCCGTCAAATTCGCTGTCGACCCCCGCCATGATCCGCAGCAGCGTTGATTTGCCCGCACCGTTCAGGCCCAGAACGCCAATTTTGGCGCCCGGAAAAAAAGACAGCGAGATGTCTTTTAGTATCTGACGTTTCGGGGGAACAGTTTTGCTCACCCGGTTCATGGTATAGACGTACTGAGCCATGTCTCTGGGTCTCTGAATCGATTAGGAGATTAACCGAACGACGATACTGGATGCGGCTGGCCTTGGCAATGTTCATGGGGGGAATTATCAGTAACTCGATGGAATAAAGAGGTAGGATAATGGTTCTAGTTAATCCAGGTGTATCAGGCAAAGGCTGCTATTTTTCCTCTGTGGCTGTGTATTGTCTGGTTGCAGAACAACCAGTTGGGAGGCTGTATTGAACCGCTTATTCCCCTGGGTTACTTGCCTGTTCCTGCTCTCTTCCTGTCCTTTGTATGGGGCAAGCGTTGGGGTGGCTGAAGAGGAGGGTAGCGCCGAGATTGAGCATTCCTCCGAGGATGGGTGGGCAGATCAGTTCGTTGAAGGTATTTCGGGACCCAACAAGCTGAAAAGGGACTTACGTTTTGTACTGAGGCATGGAACAGAGTCCTATAAAAAATCTCACTTCCGGTCACCGGATCGGAAAATGACTTTATTTGTAAAGCAGGCGCTTCGAGAACTAAAGAAAAATGGCGTTACTGTGAATGATTTCCGAGTTGTGAGTCTGATGTTGTATCTAGAGGGGTTTACTCGGTACAGTATCAGGGGAAAGTCGCTTTATGGTGACCGATTAAATAATGTTTCCAAGGCACTTCTTCATTATGCCCATATGGACGGCTTTGGTTATCCTGTTGATGGAGAAGGCCTGTTGATTGATTTTTCAGGAGAAGGACGATCTGCTTATATCTGGACGTTAATAAGAATATTACGTAACAGGGATCTGTCTGAACCAGATTGTAATCATCATATGAATCATATGAAGAGGTTGGTTGGTCAGGCACAGGAATTATATAGATATTATCGATTGAAAAGAAATATGAAGAGGTCTGCTGTAAATGCAGTGGATCAGTTTGTTTATTTTTACTCAGGTCTTGGATATTCAGTGAGGTTTGCTGACTGTCAGCTTTGTGAATTTAAGCAGTGTGTGAAATCAAAATCGGACGATATCTATAAACAATTATATTTTTTTACTGTAGTTTTCAATACAGAGTATGATGAGGGGTATGGCGTGAGCAGGGAGGGGTATGATGTGAGCAGGATAGAAAGGTTGATTCGATTGTTGGGAGTTTGGTATGGGGTGCAAGATGACGAACAGTGGAAAAAAAGAATAAATGAGTTGGTGATAAGTAGTCTTAAATTGGTTTATGATCAGCATCTGGGTGACAATGAACTTTGGGAGAATAATAAAGCTCGCATCAAGAAAGCTTTTCAAACCTATTATTTAACGTACTCTAATTTTGGGTTTGCTGAAAGGGTTGAGCTCTGTAGGGAGGAGTTTTCAGAATACTGTCCCTGATTTGGGGAAAATTTCTATTTTTGCGTATTGTTGAATTTTGCTTGTTCTTTACTACCTTTATTAGCTTGTTTTATAAGCTTTATCCGGTGAAAGTAGTGAAGTCAGGCATTTTGCTTTGTCGTTTTTTGGTGGCTAGTGCCACAGTTGTTCTTCTTTATGGTTGTGGCTCAAATTCAAAGTCAGAGATGGATCAGTTGGCAAGAGAAACTGGAGATAAAATACTTCGTGAGCACCGGTATGAGCAGATTAACGCCAAAGCCCCCTTTTCGGGTGAGGCATCGGCTTTGAAGGCGGGCTATAAAGAGCTGGCGGATGCCTATGCCAGCTCAGGCAGGCAGGATCTCCCCCCATTGCACATGATGGTGATCTCCAGCTATCTCGCTGATCATCAGGACGATCCAAAAGCAGAAAGCCTGCTTCGAACTGAAAAGTTTGACAGCAGTTATTCAACAGAAGAGATCCTGTCAGCCATTGGCAAAGTGAAGCAGGCATTTCAACAAGCGGGTACCCCTAACTTTCTTGCCAACCAGAAATTTCTGGAGCACACCAGCGACCACCACTGGAATTTCCACTATGGGACATTCAGTAAAATTCACAAGAGTGGCTTTGGGGCACTGGACGGCGACCTTTATGAGGGGGCTCCAATGGTCGCGGATGCCAGTGGAAACCCCGTTCTGACAGGGCTGGAAGATGATCAGTGGTACTTCTATGGACAGGGCTATGCCTTCAGGGGACACTGGGAACCGGTATCAGGCCTGCGACAGGAATATAAGGGAGAGGGGGCTGAGCTGGGGCTGTTTTCGACCCTTGGGAATGGACTACTGCTGGGAGGCATGTTTGGATTTCAGAAAGTCCGGATGACTTTTGAGCAGGGCGGCTCGGATGCGGACATTTATCGAATAGGGCCCTTTCTTTCCTGGAGTTCCTCCCACTGGGCGCTGGATGCCATGGTGAATTACGGGTGGGTAGGCTTGAAAACCCGGCAGCTGCATTGGCAAGGTAGCCCGGATGGAAGTGAATGGGCGGCACATGCCCAGTTGAGTTACAGCATCTTTCTGGACGATGTGGCCCAGGGGTTGAGGCTGGTGCCGGAAGTGTATGCGGGATTCAGGCTGGGAGACATTCCCGCCCACGAAGAGTCATCTGAAGGAAGTACCCGAAGTCTGGATGCCTCCCGGCAAAAAGGCCTGACGGCCCGCATTGGCTCTGGCCTGGTGTATACCCTGCCCGACCTGAGCGCACCCACTGAGTTCAGTGTAAAAGTGGGGCTTCAGAAAACCCATGGCTGGCAAGAGGAAGAGAAGAATTCCAGCCGCCGTAGCCAGTGGCCGGATACGCCCTTGGCGGAAACCAGGGAAACCGCCATTTATTACGGGCTGGGTTGCAGCCACCGGTTTGGTGCGGATAAAGATAAACTGCTTGGCATTGATTACCTGGGGCTTTCTGGAGATAAAAGCGGCAGTGATGCTCTGACTCTGACCTATCGGCAGAAATTCTAGCTTTTATGGAGTGATTACCTCCCCGAATCATGATTTGGAGAGGTAAAGACCGTGACTCTTTAGCTGTTGGCTTTGTCAGGATTAAAGTATTCCCGAAGTCTTTGCAGCAGGAAGTAGAACATCGGAACCAGAAGAGTACCGAACAGCGTGGCTGCCAACATTCCTGACATGACCGTTGTGCCAATCACCTGGCGGCTGGCTGCACCGGCACCGCTGGCAAACACCAGAGGCAATACTCCAAGCACAAAAGACAACGCCGTCATTAAGACCGCACGGAATCTGAGTTCTGCCGCAGTGCTGGCCGCAGCCAGTATGCTTTTTCCCTCGCGGCGTTGGGTCATGGCAAACTCAACAATTAAAATTGCGGTTTTGGCCGCAATGCCAATCAGCAGCACCATACCAATTTGGGCGTAGATATCATTAGCGACTTCAGGGTAAACCTGACGCATCAGGTTGATGCCCAGAAAAGCGCCAAAGCTGGCAACTGGAACTGCGCTGATAATGGCCAGTGGCATGGTCCAGCTCTCATATTGTGCCACCAGGAACAAATAAACAAAAAGGAAAGCAAGTCCAAACAGGATGGGAGCCAGGTTGCCAGCCTGTATTTCCTGCAAAGATTGTCCTGACCAGTCAAAGCTATAGCCATCGGGCAGGTCTTTTGCCAGTAGGCTCATGGCCTGGAGGGCGTCCCCAGAGCTGTAGCCGTCTGCCGCCTGGCCACTGATGGTGGCTGATCGATAAAGGTCATAATGCTTGATATTGCCAGGCCCCTGTACAGGGGTTAAAGAGGCAACCGTGGACAGAGGAACCATCTGCTGCTTGAGGTTGCGTACATAGAACCGGTCCAGATCGGAAGGTGATGCCCGGTCTTTGCTCTCTGCCTGCATTTTGACCTGGTAAGTGCGACCAAACTTGTTGAAGTCATTCACGTACAGAGAGCCAAGCTGGGCCTGAAGGGTCATGAAAATTTCAGACAAGGGGATGCCCAGGGTTTTCGCCTTGTTTCGATCCACTTCCAGATAATACTGGGGAACATTGGCTCGCCAGGTGCTGAATACTCTGTTTAGCTCCGGTCGCTGGTTTGCCTGGAATATCAAACCGTTCAGAACCTGGCTCAACTCCTGGGGAGAGCGGTTCATGGTGTCCTGCAGGCGAAAATCAAAACCTCCGGATGTACCCAGCCCTGGTATGGGTGGGAAAGCGAAAGCCATCACCTGAGCTTCCGGGAGTGCCCAGAGCTTCTGTTGAACGCGGTTTAATATTGCGCTCTGGTGGAGGCGTGGGCTGGTTCGATCTGCCCAGTTGTCCAGAGTGACAATCACCATGCTGCCATTGGTGCCAATGCCGCTCATCAGGCTGAAGCCAGAGATGGTTATGACACTGTCGACACCCTCTTCGGAGCGGATGGTATTGATCACTTCGTCAACTACCGCTTTGGTTCGATTGAGAGAGGCGGCATCCGGAAGCTGGACATCCACCATAAAGAACCCCATGTCCTCATCCGGGATAAAGCCCGTCGGGGTGCTGGTAAACAGATAGCCTGTGGATGCGATCATAATGGCAAACAGTCCAACTCCCAGAATGGAACGTCTGAGTAGCAGGGTTACCCAGCCTTTATAACCGCCGGTCATTTTATGAATTAGAGTGTCCACGGGCTTCAGCCAGAGAATGTGCCCCAGCTTGCCTTTTTTCAGCAGCGTGGCGCACAAGGCCGGGCTTAACGTCAAGGCATTCACCGAGGAAATCAGCACTGCTACTGAAATGGTGACGGCAAACTGGGCGTAAAGCCCTCCGGTAATGCCCGGCATAAAAGCAACGGGTACGAATACCGCCAGTAGCACCAGAGTGGTAGCAATGATCGGGCCGGATACTTCTTTCATGGCCCGTGAGGTTGCGTCCTTTGGTGACAGCCCTTCTTTATTAATAAGGCGCTCGACGTTTTCAATAACGACAATGGCGTCATCCACCACCACGCCAATGGCCAGTACCAGGCCAAACAGAGTGATGGTGTTGATGGAGAAGCCAAGCAGTTTCATGATGGCAAAGGTGCCAATCAGGGAAACGGGAATGGCGATGGCTGGAATCAGGGTTGCCCGCCAGTTCTGGAGAAAGAAAAAGACCACCAGTACCACCAGGGCAACGGCTTCGAACAGGGTGTCAACCACCTCGGTAATTGAGGCGTCAATAAACTCAGTGGTATCAAATTTAATGGCGTGGCTGATGCCTTCCGGAAAACTTTTTGACAGCTTTTCCATAGTGGCCCTGACACTTTTGGCCACTTCCATGGCATTGGCATCCGGCTGCTGGTAGATCACCAGAAAAGAAGAAGGGCGGCCATTCATCAGTGACTCACTGTCGTAGCTCTCAGACCCCAGCTCTACCCGGGCGATGTCGTTGACCCTGACGATGGAGCCGTCCGGATTCGCCTTGATGATGATATTGCCAAACTCTTCCGGGTCGCTCAGGCGACCACGGGTCTTTATGGTGTAAGTGAACTGCTGGTCAGGAAGGTTGGGGCCCTGGCCCAGTTTTCCCGCTGCGACTATGACGTTCTGTTCATTCAAGGCACTGGCTACATCTGAAGTGGTCAGGTCCAGGGCAGTCATTCGTTCCGGGTCCAGCCAGAGTCGCATGCTGTATACCGGGGTGCCCATAATTTCTGCCTTGGCCACACCGTCAATACGGGAAATGGGCTCCAGCAGGTAGTTATTGGCATAGTTGCTAAGGTACACCGAGTTGTATTCCTGCTTCTCCGATAACAGGTTGACTCCCATCAGCATGTTGGAAGACTGCTTCAGCACTGTTACCCCAAGACGACGAACGTCTTCTGGCAAGGAGGGTTCTGCAACGGCTACCCGATTCTGGACATTGACCATGGCCATATCCTGGTCAATGCCTGATTTAAACGTCACGATGATGGTGGCGCTGCCATTGTTTTCGGCGGAAGAGTCAATGTAGAGCATGTCCTCTACACCATTGACCTGCTCTTCAATGGGGCGGATGACAGCTTGTTCTACGGTTTCTGCATCGGCGCCCGGAAAGGAAGCACTGATAGTGATCTGGGGCGGGGTGATGTCCGGGTACTGACTTACCGGCAGGGTATAAAGGGCGATCAGCCCCACCAGTGTGATCACAATAGATATGACAAAGGCAAACTTTGGCCGGTTGATAAAAAACTGGCTGAGCATGTCAAACTCCCTCTTTCTGTGGTGCGGGCTTGGCGGCGGGAGCTTTCATCACTATTGCACCGCTTTCCTGATCAACCCTGACGGCAACGGGCGTTACCTGGATGCCTTCCCTGACTTTTTGCAGGCCTTCAACAATAATTTGTTCACCGGCTTTCAGGCCCTCGGTGACCACCCACATGGGGCCTGTCCTGCGCCCCATTGTCACTGGCCGGGCCTCGACCTGGTGCTGATCGTTGACAACGAGAACAAAACGACCGGACTGGTTTTCCTGTACTGCGGACTGAGGGATGAGAGGGCGGTTGTGCTTTTCCTGGCCCTGGGCAATCAGGGTAACGTAGAGACCGGGTACAATAATGCCTTGAGGGTTGGGAAACTTTGCCCGGGCAGTGAGGGTGCCAGTGGTGGCATCCACATGGGTGTCTGCAAAATCCAGAACCCCTTTCTGGCCATAGAGCGTGCCGTCGGGAAGACGAAGGGAAAGCTGGTAGTCACGATGGTCTCCCTGTTCCTCGCCATGGGTGTTGATCAGGTAGCGAGTGAATTTTTTCTCATCAACCTGAAAATACACATGAACAGGATCTACTGATGTCAGTGTGGCCAGGGCCTCACTGGCTGGACCAACCAGGGCACCATCGCTGTATCGAATCCTTCCCACTTCACCATCAAAAGGGGCGACGATATCGGTATAACTCAGGTTAAGGTGGGCCGTATCCAGACTGGCCAGTGCGGCTTTGAGTGAGGCCGTGGCATGATCCCGGTGGCTGATTCTGGTATCCAGGTCGGCCTGGCTGATGTGTCCTTTACTGAACAGTTTCCGGGCCCGCTCCAGCTCTTTCACGGAAAGTGTTTGCTCGGCCCAGGCGCTGGCGACATCGGCTTCCGCTTTTTTGAGTGCGGCCAGGTAGGGCTTTGGATCCACTTCAAAAAGGGGTTGGCCTTTTTTGACCCGCAGGCCTTCAAAGGCCCCCTGAGTATCCAGGATTGTCAGGGTGCCCTCGACCCTTGCTCTCAGGTTAACAGTATTCACCGCATCCGTTCTGGCCACATACTCTTCATAGCTGCCGACAGCCTGCTCGGTTACCGTTATCACAGATACCGCTGGAGGTGGAGCCTGGGTGGCTTCCTGCCGGGTAGGTTTGCAGCCGCTGAGGGTGCATGCCAGAAGGAGAGCCTGCCCGAAAAAAATCCCATGCTGCAGGCAACACCGCCTCTTTTTGAAGGCGATATTGAAGATAGCTTTCATGCTTCAACCTTTGGATTTGCATCCAAATCAATCACGTCCTCTAATTGGGACGTGTCATTCTTGTGGGAAGTAATACCTGGCGGCAGTCGCAGAGAAGTGGCATGCAGGCTGGTTGCTGGCAACCAGGCAAGGTCTTCCCATTGACGCAGACGCGATGGGTGCACTTACTTCCAGGAAAGTGGGGGAGTTGAAGCTGAAGTAGCTAATAGATGATGGGGTGGTCCCAGCCTGTATACACCAGCGCGCAGAGAACGGCTGCTGAAGACAGCAGTATATTTATGTTTCCGTTCGTGTGATTGCGCATTGAGTAGGCCAGAGCAATGGTCTGAAAAAGTGCTTTCATTTTTATCATTGCTTCCGGGCTCTCGTTAATAAGAACTTACCCTTACGTCTTTAATGTTGACGGATTTGAGAAATACAGGTCTGGCCTGCAGAAAGGGGCTGGCTGACTTTTCGCTTAAAGGCCTCTGGGTTTTTCCTGTACATGTTCAGTAGCGGAGACTGCTGCCCGGCTTTCAGCCAGTGGTTGTAATCCTGAATTTCACGGCGGTGGTACTGTTCTGGAAACGCCTGCTCACAGGCCCGGTAATACTTCACATACTGCTCAAAATAATCCCGCCCCAAAGCATAGGGAGCCGCCGCCAGAAACTCAGCCATTTCCCGGCTGACCTGGAAGTGCTGGTAGTCGATAGGGGTATCCCAGTAACCTCCCCAGTACAGGAAACCATGGCGTGCAAAGAGATCGATCACATGCTCAGCCATACCGGGTCTTAAGGGCTTACCCAGCCGGAATGCTTTCCGGTTGGCATACTCAGCTCCCGCCGGTGGGTTAAACCGGGCCTGACCATTTTCTGAGAGCTCCAGATAGGGATTTATGACCGGATTGATGTCAATGGCAAGACCATAGGCGTGTATCGAAACCGTTCCCGGCTGCCCGGTTATGGGGCGGTCATTAAAGGCCGAAGTATTATTGGCTGCCATTGACGCATTATCATTCCCTTTGAAGTGCTCCATGGTTCTGGCCATATGGATAGGGAAGCGGATGGCTCTGAGTTCATCCAATAAATGTGAGACCTGGTTGGCTACTGCATCAAGCACCATTATTTCTCCCTGGTGCTGTTCCTTCCCTTCGAAGTTGATATAGCTGAAGGTTACCCGCCTAAGACGGCTGCACCGGACCGGTGTCTGCTTGGTGATGACGCCTGCTTTTTCCATTTTTCGGCAACGGTCACTGGTGACTGCGGATATTCCGGCAGCATGGCCGATGCTGGCCGTAATGAAGATAATGACGAACAGGAGAGTGTTCAGGGGAGACAGCATGGTTATGCCTCTCTGGCTATGGTGTGGGGCTCAGGCAATAGATCGAATAATAGAATAGCTGAGATCAGCCCCCTTCTTTCTGAAGGAAAGAGCACTTGTTGGGCTTGTTTGTGAAAAAATGTTGCCGAAGGTCAATAAGAGGGCTTTCATCCACTCAGGCCTGTCACAAAAGCTTCCCCTTAAGTTACTACGTTGCTAATGTTGGATTGTTAGCAATATTTTAACGGGATTAAATGCGCTGGTGGTCTCTTGATTGTCTGTTTTTTATAAGGTTTGTGGTTCTTGTTGTTAAAAAATACGTCAATTTTAACATTATTTCACCAGCTATGATTTATCTGTGAGTCGGCTGTTGCCTATTGTGTTTGTGGTTACCCTATGATTCCTGCCAAGCGAAGAGAGTTTATCTACAGTTATCTGCATCAGCATAAAATTGCCAGTATTGAGGCGCTTTGTGAGGAGCTGGCAGTATCTCATATGACGGTACGCCGCGATATTAAAGTGCTGGTTGAGGACGGCAGGGTTGAGGCCGTGGCTGGAGGTGTTCAGCTGACTCCCTGCCAGAAGGAAGAGCTGCCATTCAAGATCAAAATGACCCTTGGGCATGATGCTAAAAAAGGAATTGCCCGTGAGGCCGCCGGGTTGATACAGGATGGAGACAGTATATTCCTGGATGCGGGCACTACTGTGCATGAGCTCGCTTACCTGCTGAGGGAAAAAAAGTTGACGGTGGTGACCAATGACTTCAAGACCGCTTCTTTTCTGATGACGGTGCCGGATGTGGATCTCTATCATTGTGGCGGCAGAGTGAACAAGGAAAATTGCTCAAGTACCGGCAAATATGCCTGCCAGATGGTGAGAGAGATGAACTTTGACCTGGCTTTTATCAGCAGCAGTGCCTGGGATGTGACCCGGGGGGTCTCCACTCCCCATGACGAAAAGGTCAACCTGAAGCAGGAGGTGATGAGGTCAGCGGATCGTTCGGTCCTGCTCTGTGACAGCACCAAATATGGCAAGTACGGTATGTATTCGATTTGTCGTTTATCCCATATGGATATCATTATCACGGACAGTGGGTTGAAAAGCAGTGATCAGGTTGCTGTCCGGGAAAGTGGTGTTGAGCTGATCGAAGTCTCTCTTGCATAAGCCTTGCCTTTGAGTATTTCTCCATCATTCCGGTCATGAAATCAGCAAAAAAATGCAAGTAATGTGAAAATCTGTGAATGGGTTGTGTTTAGGTGATCTGAGTCAATAAAAATCGAACGATTAGCGTGGAATAATGCGCTCGAAAACAAGATTGCTAGTAATCTAAAGATTAAAAAGTTAGCAATAAAATCTGCTTTGATTCAGTGGAAGCCGGTTGATAGGGGTAGGTTCTGTTTGAATGTGTTTCGAATGTGAAGCATGCCTGACACAGAAAAGTACTGCCCTATTGAGGTTGTTGTCATTGTGAATAAATGCAGTGGCGTCGCTTCCGCCCCATGGCTGTTTATGGAGTCTGTTCACAATGGCAAAAATGAGAGCGATAGAGGCTGCAGTTGAAATTCTGAAGCGGGAAGGTGTTGATACGGCCTTTGGTGTACCCGGCGCGGCGATTAACCCAATGTATGCCGCCATGAAGAAAAGCGGCGGTATTGATCATGTGCTGGCCCGGCATGTTGAGGGTGCCTCTCACATGGCTGAGGGTTATACCCGGGCGCATCCGGGCAATATCGGGGTCTGCCTGGGCACTTCTGGTCCGGCCGGTACCGACATGATCACGGGGCTTTACTCTGCCTTTTCCGATTCCATTCCCATACTCTGTATTACCGGGCAGGCACCGGTGGCCAAGCTGCACAAGGAAGATTTCCAGGCCGTCGATATTGAAAAAATAGCTGAGCCGGTGACCAAGTGGGCCTGCACCGTTCGTGAGCCTGGCCAGCTGCCTGGTGCTGTTCAGAAAGCCTTCCACATCATGCGTTCCGGTCGTCCTGGTCCGGTTCTTCTTGATCTTCCCATTGATGTACAGATGGCTGAGATTGATTTTGATATAGACACTTATGAGCCCCTGGAGCCCTGGAAGCCGGAAGCCTCCAGAGCTCAGGCTGAAAAAGCAATCCGGATGCTGAACGACGCTGAGCGTCCGATCATCATGGCCGGTGGCGGCATTATTGGTACCGGAGCGGCGGATAAACTGCAGACGTTTGCCGAGCTGACCGGTATCCCGGTCATTCAGACCCTGAGAGGCTGGGGCTCACTGCCAGACGACCATCCATTGATGGCTGGCCGTGCGGGCATTCAGTGTTCTCACCGCTATGGTAATGCCAATCTGCTGGCATCGGATTTTGTTCTGGGAATTGGTAACCGCTGGGCCAACCGTCATACCGGTGGGCTGGATGTTTATACCGAAGGCCGCAAGTTTGTTCATGTGGATATTGAGCCTACCCAGATCGGGCGGGTGTTTGCCCCGGACTATGGCATGGTTTCCGACGCCGGGGCTGCCCTGGACCGGTTTATCGAAGTGGCCTCTGAAATGAAAGCTTCAGGACAGCTCAAAAGCCGGGGTGGCTGGGCAGAGCAATGTCAGGCCCGGAAAGCGTCCATGCTGCGCAAAACGGATTTTGACTGCAAGCCGATCAAGCCCCACCGGGTGTATCACGAAATGAACCGTGTGTTCGGGCCTGATACCTGTTACGTGGCTACCATTGGCCTGGCCCAGATCGCGGCTACCCAGTTTCTGCATATTTACAAGCCCGGTCACTGGGTCAACAGCCCTCAGGCGGGACCATTGGGCTGGACCCTGCCCGCAGCGCTTGGGGTGGCAAAGGCCGACCCGCAGCGGGACGTGGTCGCAGTATCCGGTGACTATGACTTCCAGTTCATGATTGAAGAACTGGCTGTGGGTGCCCAGTTCAACCTTCCCTATATCCATGTGGTTTTGAATAACGCCTACCTTGGCCTGATCCGCCAGGCGCAGAGGAATTTTGATATCGATTACTGTGTGCAACTGTCGTACGAAAACATCAATGCTCCTGAAGTGGAAGGCTACGGCGTTGACCATAAGACAGTGGTTGAAGGTCTGGGGTGCAAGGCAATTCGGGTGTTTGATCCGGAGCAGATTGCCCCTGCACTGGAAGAAGCCCGTGAGCTGATGAAGACCCACCGTGTGCCTGTGGTTGTGGAAGTGATTACCGAGAGGGTGACCAATATTTCCATGGGGCAGAACATTGATGCGATCAATGAGTTTGAAGAAGTGATTGATCGTTAATTAACTTTTTTCAGGGCCACTTTGACCGGATCCTGGACAGGATCTTCAGCAGTGGCCCATGGTCTGAATACTTGATGATTGACAGGGGGAATCCATGACCAGAGTGGCTGCCAACCTTTCCATGTTGTTTACCGAGGTGGATTTTCCAGAGCGTTTCCGCCTGGCATCCGAAGCGGGCTTTCGTGGGGTTGAATATCTGTTTCCTTACGATTATCCGGCAGCCACCATTGCTGGATGGCTGAAGGATAATGACCTGGAGCAGGTGCTGTTTAATCTGCCTGCAGGCGATTGGGGGGCCGGGGATCGTGGGATCGCCTGTGACCCATCCCGTGTGGAGGAGTTTCGCTCGGGTGTGGACAGGGCCATTGAATACGCCAGGGTGCTTGGGAATACCCAGGTGAACTGCCTGACTGGAATTGTGCCAGCCGGTGTTTCCATGCAGGAAGCGGAAGACACTGTGGTGGACAACCTCCGGTATGCCGCCGGAAAACTCAAGGAAGCCGGTATCACCCTGGTAATGGAAGCGATCAATACCCGGGATATCCCCGGCTTTTTCCTGACCACAACCCGCCAGGCGCTGGCCATCAGGGAGCGGGTTGGCAGTGATAACCTGTTACTGCAATACGACATCTACCACATGCAGATTATGGAAGGGGATCTGGCTGAGACCTGCCAGCAACATCTGGATGCCATTCACCATGTGCAGCTGGCGGACAACCCTGGCCGCCATGAACCGGGCACTGGTGAAATCAATTACCACTTTCTGTTCAGTCACCTGGAGCGCATCGGCTACCAGGGGTGGATTGGCTGCGAATACAAACCGGCCACCACCACCGCAGAAGGCCTGGGTTGGCTGAAAGAATACAATCTGGTGTAACCAGTAAAACCAAAAACGACATTGACCTGTTCAGGACGCAATCATTATGAAAAAAATTGGATTTATCGGAACCGGGATCATGGGCAAGCCCATGGCTAAAAACCTTCAGGCCGCCGGTTATGACCTGTATTTTTCTGAACATTTTGAGCCCGCTCCTGCTGAACTGCTAGGGGACAATGGACACGCTTTGCCCTCTCCCATGGATGTGACCGAGGTCTGTGATATCACCATTATCATGGTGCCGGATACTCCTCATGTGGGCGATGTGCTGAAAAGGGAAAAAGGGATTCTGGATGGGGTCAAGGAAGGCAAGATTGTGGTGGATATGAGTTCAATCTCTCCCATCGAAACCAAGAAATTTGCCGCCCTGGTTGAGGAAAAAGGCGGTCGTTACCTGGATGCTCCAGTATCTGGAGGTGAGGTGGGTGCTATTGCCGGTTCACTCTCAATCATGGTGGGGGGACACCAGGACACCTTTGATGTGGTCAAACCATTGTTTGAAGTGATGGGGCAGAACATCACCCTGGTGGGGGCGAACGGAGACGGCCAGACCTGCAAGGTGGCCAACCAGATTATTGTTGCCTTGAATCTTGAGGCGGTTTCTGAGGCGTTACTGTTTGCCTCAAAGGCCGGTGCTGACCCCGCCAAAATCCGTCAGGCCCTGATGGGGGGCTTTGCTTCTTCAAAAATTCTTGAAGTTCACGGTGAGCGGATGGTGAAAGGTACCTTTGAGCCTGGCTTCCGGGTCCAGTTGCACCAGAAGGATCTGAACCTGGCGTTGACCGGTGCCCGGGAACTTCAGCTGAACCTGCCCAATACCGCCACTGCCCAGGAACTGTTTAATACCTGTGCGGCCCTGGGTGGCTCCGGCTGGGATCATTCCGCCATGATCAAGGCCCTGGAGCATCTGAGCAACCACTGTATTCGTGACGAGTAATCGACCTTTATACCCATCGCCTTTCAAGTTGCTACTTTGTTGGCTGCAATCACTCACCCCAGTCACTTAGTCAATCTAAGCTCCTGGGACTTCGTTCTCTTGCCGCCGCGTAGAAACTTGAAATCCTTTGGGTATAGCGCCCCGGCTTCCCATTCAGGGAAGCCGGTTTTGATGGCTGGGTTGATTCACTGGTGGTGTTTTGCCAACGTTTTCCGGGAGCTTCTTCTTTATAAAGGGAGCCGTTGGCAAAGGGCCATTATCCACAGGGATTTATCATGAAAATTATTATTGCCCCGGATTCATTTAAAGAGTGCCTTACTGCGGCGGAAGTTGCCCAGTCCATTGCTGCGGGGGTGAAGGAGGTGATGCCGGAATCCCGATGTTGTTGTATTCCCGTGGCGGACGGGGGAGAAGGCACCCTGCAGTCACTGGTAGACGGCACTGGCGGTCAGCTTTACCAGAGGACGGTGACAGGGCCACTGGGAGATTCTGTGGATGCCCGGTTCGGCATACTGGGGGATGGGCAGACTGCAGTGATTGAAATGGCTCAGGCCTCCGGTCTGGAATTGATTCCAGAGGGGCAAAGAGATCCTCTGAAGGCAACCACTTTCGGCACTGGAGAGTTGATTAGGGAAGCTCTGGACCTGAGGGTGACCAGAGTGATTGTTGCGATCGGAGGTAGTGCCACCAATGATGGTGGGGCAGGGATGATGGCCGCTCTGGGGGTGGGGTTTCTGGATGAGGACGGTCGTGAGCTGCCACCGGGAGGGGGGGCTTTATCGCGATTGCACCGCATCGATTGTTCGGACATGGATAACCGGTTATCGAACGTTGAGTTCACTGCGGCGTGCGATGTGGATAATCCCTTGACCGGCCCCAAAGGGGCGTCTGCCGTCTTTGGCCCCCAGAAGGGGGCAACCCCTGAAATGGTAGAGCAGCTGGATAAGGCGCTGTCCTGCTATGCCCGGATTATTCGTCACTCTCTGGATCGGGATGTGGAAAATGTCCCTGGCTCCGGTGCCGCCGGAGGAATGGGAGCGGCATTACTGGCCTTTCTCAATGCACGGCTTCAGCCTGGTATTGATATTGTGCTGGAGGCGGTTCAGCTTGATAAAGCCCTTGAAGGAGCTGATCTGGTGATTACCGGAGAGGGGCGGCTGGATGGACAGACTGTCCATGGAAAGACCCCTGTGGGCGTCGCTCGTCGCGCAGTGCTCCAGAATATACCGGTTATTGCTCTGGCCGGTGGTGTGGGGGAAGGGGCAGAAAAAGTGTATGACCATGGTATTGATGCGGTGTTCCCGGTGGTGCATGGCGCGGTTCCATTGCAGGAGGCCCTGGAGAAAGGAGCGGAAAACCTGAGGCGAACCGGGCGTAATATTGCCCGTTTACTCTGCCTGAAGCAGTGAGGTTCTGGCCTGCTATGCTGATGGCAGGCTGATTTCCATCTGGGAGGGCCGGGAGATTCAGTGACTGCCGGATCTTCTGATTGCCGATCGTGATGAGTGATAATCTTCCCTGTCTTGACCTTTCAGGCCCCTGGGCGGGGCATCATCTGTTGCAGCATTTTCATACTGCAGGTGCCGCCTGGGTGAAGGGGGTTCCTGTGGCGGAACCTCAGGCCCTGAGAGCTCTGAAAGCTCATTCGCAGTGTTTCTTTCAGGGGGGCGATTCCCTGAAAGCAGAGCTGGGGGGGTATGGGTTCACTGAAGGCTATCTGACGGAACAGGATATTGTTTACGACGGTGGTCGTGATTATGCCGAGCAGCTGGCCATAAAGCCTGACCCTTCGGTCTCTTCTATTGTCTGGCCCACCACGCCGGAGGCGAATCGCCTGAAACAGGGGTTATACCGGTTTGCTGAGCTCTGTGAGGCCTCCTGCCAAAAGGTTTACCAGCGGCTGGATCAGGCTTTTGGGCAGTCTCCAGGCTTTTTTTCCAGCCGTCACGCCAGCCCCCTGACCAAGTCCCTGAAGTTACTCTTTTATCCAACACTGACTGGGATAAAGGACACTGCCCGCCTGCCAGAACACACTGACTTTGGCACTTTTACTTTACTGTTTCTGCTTGATGAAGTGCCGGGGTTGCAGGCCAGGACAGCGGACGGGCACTGGTTTTCAGTCACCCCCCCCTGAACCTTCTGTGTTGTTGCTCTGTGGAGGGGTGCTGGAGCGGTGGAGTAACCGTCAGTGCCGGGCATTACCCCACCGGGTGTGTTTTTCTCCTGAAAAAGGAACGTTATTTAATCGTTACAGCGCGGCTTTTTTTGTGAGTCCGGACTCTGAGGTGAGCATAAACAGCCGGGATCTGCTGCCCTTGGAAGCTTCTCTGGATGAACCCATCAGGGCAGCAGACTACCTCGCTCTTCGATACCAGCGGCTTGAAGTTCGTGAGAGAGCTGAATGGAGAAAAAAGGCATCCGTGCCTGAGGTTGATTAACCCGCATTATTCAAAAAGCCTTCTTGCTGTATTTTCGAGCACTGTATTTTCGAAGAATGCTTTTCCGTACATCCGGCCATTGCATGGTCAGCAGCCCGGAGACTACCAGCATAATACCCAGGGCAATGGGGGCAGTGAGTTGTTCATTCAGAAAGATGAACCCGAAAATAAAGACAATCACCGGTTCTGCCGTGGCAATAATCGAGGCATTGGTGGCACCGATCCAGCGAATGGCTGTATAAATGGTGACGGTCGCCATAACGGTACAGAAAACAGCAATCAGTCCGGTATAGGCCCAGGCATCCAGTTTCGGAGTGACCAGTGGTTGTCCCTGGCTCAGACACATCAGCATAAACGTCAGGGTGGAGACGGTCATTACCCAGGCGGACAGTACATAGCTGTTAATATTCTGCAGTGATTTTGCGGTCAGGCTGCTGCAGAAACCGGCATAACAGATGCCCGCCCCAAGGCTCAGAGCAATGCCGAGCCAGCTGGTGTCCATATTGCCGTCCCAGATAATGGCGATCAGTCCGGAAAAAGCCATCAGCAGAGCCAATATCTGGTAAAGCAGTACAGGTTTTTTTTGAACCGCAATGTCATACAGTAAAACAAAAAACGGATACATAAAGAACAAAATGGTCGCCAGGGAAGGGGACATCAGTTTATAGGCGTTAAAAAACATAACGCAGTTCAGACAAAACCCAATCAGAGCGGCAGGGATCAGCACCTTGAATTGCTCAAGATTTAATCGCCAATGAGCCCGGGTTAAAAATACAATGGCCCATAGGCAACTCGCCGCAATAAGAAAGCGCATAAATAAGAGAGTGCCGATTTCAAGTCCGGCATTAAATGCCTGTGTGGTCAATACAGGTAACAGTGCATAGGTTGAAGCTGAAAACAGTGCCAGCAAAGACCCCCAAAGCGGCTTGTTGATCATTGAGAGAACCCTGAAAAAAAACTGGTTTTGATGTTGGTTTTTTGTACAGCAATGCAGGCCAGAACAGCCTGTTAGAAGCAGCTATCTTCATCGGTTTCTGAGGGTTTGGGCAAGTAGGTATTTGTCGAAAGTCAGGGGTTTTACAAAAGAATTACTCAGTGGATTTATGGCTTTTATTTTCTGTTTTTTTTCATCGCTTTTTTGATTTCTGTCTATTCAGGTGAAAGGCATTCGGACCAGAATGGATTGAGGTGCATTTAAAAAAAGACGCCTGACTCTTTCTGGTTTGTCATTAAGGAAGCATTATGCCTGCTCTGCTCAGTACGGTTGACCCTGATGGACTGCTTGAATACTCCGTTGTTTATACCGACCGTTCCCTGAATCATATGTCGAAGGCTTTTCAGCATGTCATGAGAGAGATCTCATCGTCCATGAAAAGGGTTTACAACGCTCATGGGGTGGCGGTTGTTCCAGGCAGTGGCACATTCGGCATGGAGGCTGTGGCACGGCAGTTTGCCACGGGTCGCAAATGCCTGGTGGTGCGCAATGGGCTGTTCAGCTATCGCTGGAGCCAGATTTTTGAGGCGGGGGGGATTCCCTCTGAACATTCGGTGGTAAAAGCACGTCCGCTGTCTTCTCAACAACAGGCGCCTTTTGCTCCCCCTCCCGTGGATGAAGTTGTGGCCAGAATCCAGTCTGAAAAGCCCGATCTGGTCTTTGCTCCCCATGTGGAGACCTCGGCGGGCATGATTCTGCCGGATGAGTATATTCAATCGGTTGCTGAAGCAGTTCACTCGGTGGGTGGCCTGATGGTTCTTGACTGCATTGCCTCCGGTGCCATGTGGGTGGATATGGAAAAGAACGGAGTCGATATCCTGGTCAGTGCACCCCAGAAAGGCTGGAGCAGTTCTCCCTGCGCAGGCCTGGTTATGTTCAGTCCTCTGGCCCTGGAGCGCATGGAAAACACGGTCAGCACCAGCTTTGCCTGTGACCTGAAAAAGTGGTGGCAGATTATGCAGGCTTATGAAAACGGAGGGCACGCTTACCATGCCACCATGCCGACGGATGCCCTGGCGACGTTTTACAGAAATGTTCAGGAAGCGGAAGCCTTTGGGTTGGAGCGGCTCCGGGAGCAACAAAGGGAACTGGGCCGGCGGATACGGGCAACCCTGGCGGAAAGAGGAATGATGTCGGTTGCGGCGGAAGGGTTCCAGGCCCCGGGGGTAGTGGTCTGCTATACCGATGATCCGGCCATCCACAATGGGCGGCATTTTGCCCAGGCCGGAGTGCAGATTGCTGCCGGTGTACCGCTGTTCTGTGACGAACCTGAGGATTTCCAGACGTTCCGTCTGGGGTTGTTCGGGCTGGATAAACTCCAGAATGTGGATCGTACGGTATCACTGTTTGAACAGGCCCTGGAGCGGGTCTTGCTGGACAGGTGATTGTCTGGCAGGCCCCTTGAAAAAGGGGCTTGCCCCGCCCTGTAGAGTCTTGTCTGTGTTCTTCATGATCACCATGAGGGATTTTCACTGCCGATTTTTGTCCGGGTGTATTAGAATAGCGCCTCACCACCTGCTTCAGGCATTTTTACAGGCAACGCTATCGAGGTAATGAATGTTCACCAAGGACATGACCATCGCCGAGTTTGATCCCGAGCTGAAAGCTGCAATTGATGCTGAGACCCTGCGTCAGGAAGAGCACATTGAACTGATCGCATCCGAGAATTATGCCAGCCCCAGGGTGATGGAAGCCCAGGGCAGCGCACTGACCAACAAATACGCTGAAGGTTATCCCCGCAAGCGCTACTACGGTGGCTGCGAGCATGTGGACGTGGCCGAACAGCTGGCCATTGACCGTGCCAAAGCGCTGTTTGGTGCCGGTTACGCCAACGTTCAGCCTCACTCCGGTTCCCAGGCCAATGCGGCGGTATACATGGCCTTGCTGAAGCCCGGCGATCTGGTTCTGGGCA
Source organism: Endozoicomonas sp. Z74 (assembly GCF_057680865.1). Taxonomy (NCBI): domain Bacteria; kingdom Pseudomonadati; phylum Pseudomonadota; class Gammaproteobacteria; order Oceanospirillales; family Endozoicomonadaceae; genus Endozoicomonas; species Endozoicomonas sp. Z74. The sequence goes on along the minus strand of NZ_JBLYZI010000019.1, from coordinate 51,348 downwards.
TGAGCCTGGCCCATGGAGGCCATCTGACCCATGGAGCCAAGGTGAGTTTCTCTGGCCGGATTTATGAGGCGGTGCAGTACGGCCTGAACCCGGAAACCGGTGAAATCGACTACGAAGAAGTGGAATCCCTGGCCCTGGAACACAAGCCAAAAATGATTGTGGCAGGCTTTTCTGCTTATTCCCGGGTGGTGGACTGGCAGCGCTTCCGTGATATTGCGGACAAAATCGGTGCCTACCTGCTGGTGGACATGGCTCATATTGCCGGCCTGGTGGCTGCAGGCGTTTATCCTTCGCCAGTGGGCATTGCCGACGTGGTGACTACCACTACCCACAAGACGCTGGGTGGCCCACGGGGTGGTTTGATTCTGGCGGATGAAAATGAAGAGCTGAACAAGAAGCTGAACTTTGCCGTATTCCCTGAATCTCAGGGCGGTCCTCTTTGCCACGTGATTGCTGCCAAGGCGGTCTGCTTCAAAGAAGCGATGTCCGATGAGTTCAAGCAGTACCAGGCCCAGGTGGTAAAAAATGCCCAGGCCATGACCGGGGTAATGATGGAGCGGGGCATCAATATCGTTTCCGGTGGTACTGATGATCACCTGTTCCTGATGGACCTGATTGGCAAGGAATACACCGGTAAAGACGCTGAGGCTGCTCTTGGCCGTGCCAATATTACCGTCAATAAGAATGCGGTTCCCAATGACCCCCGTTCTCCTTTTGTCACCAGTGGCCTGCGGATCGGCACCCCGGCCATCACCCGTCGCGGATTCAATGAAGAAGACTCAGCTGCGCTGGCTGGGTGGATCTGTGATGTTCTGGAAGGTCTGGGCGATGATGGTCAGGGAGATGCCCAGGTTGAAGAAGCGGTAAAAGCGAAGGTGCTGGATATCTGTGGGCGCCTGCCGGTTTATAGTTAATTGACGTGACTGTCCTTTAATGCATCTTTAATACAAAACCCTCGCTCTCATGTTCTGGCATGGGAGTGAGCTTTCCCCTTTTTTGTATTGCCGTTATTGGAGCTTTTGGCACACCGTTGCTTCCATAAAAAAATCAATATAGGTTTTTGAACGGCAGGCTCCGGTTTTGATAAAACCATGGTGAAGGATTGAGGCGATGTTATCGAAGGGGATGCTGGCAAAGCCAATGGCAAACATACCGTCCTCGGGAAGATAACTCAATTTGACGTACCAGAGTTGTTTTCTGGGCTTTTTTTTGTTTTTGCTTTTGCGTCTGGAGAGATCCTTTCCTGTACTGAACAGGTCCCCCATCGCCCCAAGCGCATCGGTCAACATGCCGGTAGGCAGGTAGTTAATGGCGCCTCTGGTGAGGTCTTTGAGTGCCTGACCGAAGGGATCAAGGCCTTGAAAGCGCTGCTGCTCCTCATAAACGCTAACCCCCATGTAAACCGTAGGCAAAGTGGTATTGACGTTATGTATGCTGCTTTCGTTATACCGGAAGTAGTTTACGATTTGATCGGGCCTGCCAATGATCACCAGAGGATAAATGCCCATCCCGATATCGGAAAATAAAAAGTTGCCGTTGCTGTCTTTGACGGCAGCACGCCTGGCACCGTTATCCTGGATATAGCTTTTCCACTTTCCCTTGACGATTTTGGGAGCCGGCTCCCGGTAAAGCCTTACTTCAGGTGACACAGTTGCAGCATAAGAAATATTGGCAGCAATCCACAATAAAAGGAGCTGAAACAACAGGCAGAGCGAAGAGAGAGGATGGAGGAACTGCATGGGCAGATCCACTGGTTGAAAGAGTAATGACAGTGTAGTGTCTGAAACGCTAAAGCTCCAAAACAGATGGAGGAATCTCCCGGCGAATCACCGGTTCTCTCAGTGAACCGCTCCAGCGGGCACTGAAGGTACCAGCTTCCTGATGGAAACAACCACTTGAACTTCCGCCGGGTCCGTGTGGGCAAGCACCGATGAACGCTGGTTGTTCATTAATTCAAAGTTGGCCTGAAAGAGAGTGGTATTGACACTGGTGGCAACCTTCAGCCGGTCGTTCTCATTATCCACCGTTGTGCGGTAGGTGACCTGATACTGTTTTCCCGGTGTTTCTGTTTTGAAAATGACGGTATGCAGCTTGTTGTCCCAGACTAAAAAGGTCTTGGGACCGTATGTGCGTTTGTTGACCACCAGGGATGAGGTGAGCTCGTGAGTCGGGAGTGGCTTTTGTGTTTTTTTGGGGGGCGGTTCAGAAGGCAAAGGCACATGGGACCCCTTATCGGGTTCAGCTGAGACTTCATGGGGTTTACTATTCCCTGTCAAGGCTCCTGCCTGTAGCACAGCAGCAACCAGAGTCAGTGACAGGATAAGTCTGATGCAATTGTTTTTATTTTTGATGGCCATGGCTTTGCATTCCCTGTTAATCGTTCAATAGAGTTTAGTTTGAAAAAGGGGCGTAAGGGTGAAAGTTTCCGTCTTGTAATAAAAGTGCAGCTGGTTATTATTGCAGAACCCCTCTTTTTTAATAAGGATTGATTGGCTCAATGCATTGTCCATTCTGTGGTGCAGCCGAAACCAAAGTGATTGATTCGCGGCTGGTGGCCGAAGGCAGTCAGGTGCGCAGGCGCCGGGAATGCCTTAGCTGCATTGAACGTTTTACCAGCTATGAAACGGCGGAGCTGTTGATGCCCCGGTTGGTCAAGCGTGATGGTTCCCGTGAGCCTTTCCATGAAGAAAAGCTGCGTGCCGGGATGACCCGGGCCCTGGAGAAGCGCCCGGTGGGGGTTGAACAACTTGAGGAAGCCATCAGCCGGATTATTCACCGGCTTCGTGCCACCGGCGAGCGCGAAGTGAGCTCCCGTATTCTGGGGGAGGAAGTGATGCGTGAGCTGAAGCTGCTGGATGAAGTGGCCTACATTCGCTTTGCCTCTGTCTATCGACATTTCAAGGATCTCAATGAATTCCGGGAAGAGATTGATCGCCTGGAGACGGAAGACCGGGATCGCTGATTTTTATGCCCCTGATTGCTCTTGTTCTGGTGGTATTGGCTCTGGTGTTTGGTCCAGGCCTCTGGGTCCGGCGTACCCTCAAGCATTACGGCACTGATCGGCCGGATCTTCAGGGAACCGGTGGTGAGCTGGCCGAACACTTGGTTAAGCGTTACGGGTTGGAAGGTGTCAGTGTCCGACAGGGGCTGTCCGGGGAGGACTATTACCACCCGGATGAAAAAGTGGTTTCGCTGTCTCCGGAGCACTTTCAGGGGCGTTCTATTGCCGCGGTGGCTGTGGCTGCCCATGAAGTAGGTCATGCCCTGCAGCACCAGGAACAGCATCCTGGCTTTATGTTACGGCAACGACGTGTATTGCGGGCCATGAAGATTGAACGGTTCAGCGTGCTGGCCCTGATGGTCACGCCTTTTCTTTTTCTGTTGATCCGCGTTCCCCAGAGCATGCTGTTGACCTTTATTCTTGGGCTTTCCGGTCTGCTGGCGACCCTGTGGATACAGGTTCTGAACCTTCCGGTGGAATTTGATGCCAGCTTTAATAAGGCGCTTCCGATTCTGGAGGAAGGCTATCTGAGTTCAGAAGATCTTCCGGGAGCCCGGAAAGTTCTGAAAGCGGCGGCTCTGTCTTATGTGGCAGCGGCTCTTATGGGGCTGCTTAATATTGGGCGATGGTTTGTCATTCTTCGGCGTTAATGCCTGGCTTTAATTAATCATTCGGTAACTCCCCTCACCCCAGCCCTCTCCCAGAAGAGGGAGTCTGACGGTACCGACTTTTAAAGTCCTTTCCCTTGGGGAGAGGGTTTGGGTGAGGGTAAACAGTTTTCTTTTGCTGCTACCCGCTGATCGAGGGGTTTAGCCGTGAACAATGCCGGGTTATTATCACCAGCCATAAAGACTCCAGGAGCCTGCCGGACTCATGACTATTTCGGCCTAAAATCCAGAAAGAACGGCCTAATCTTTCGATGAATCCGATTAAATAGACCGGCTATTCGCACGAATCCATCGAAAGATTTGACTCGTTCTACTGAATTTTATGCTCGAAAGCATAAGCCCGACAGTCTCCTAGACAGTATCCGAGTGAGCGAATGGTCAGTTTTTCTCTGTTAGCCCTTTTTATTCCCACGTTCTTTTTTGTATCAGCCACCCCGGGCATGTGCATGACCCTGTCCATGACACTGGGAATGACCATTGGGGTGCGCAGAACGCTGTGGATGATGCTGGGTGAGTTGATCGGAGTTGGGCTGGTTGCGATTTCTTCAGTGGTTGGCGTAGCCACCGTTATGCTGAACTACCCTTCGGCCTTTGCCATTTTCAAGCTGATTGGGGGAGCCTATCTGTTCTACCTGGGGGTTCAAATGTGGAAATCCCGGGGGAAAATGGCGATTTCCCTCGATGCTGACAACCCACCTGTCAGCTCAGCAAAGGAGCTGGCTGTTCAGGGTTTTGTGACCGCTGTCGCTAACCCCAAAGGCTGGGCTTTCTTTATTTCCCTGCTCCCCCCCTTTATCAGTGCCCGTTACGCTATGGCTCCCCAGATAGCGGTTCTGGTCAGCATGGTTCTGATGATAGAGTTTATCTGCCTTCTGATATACGCCGGTGGTGGCAGAACCCTGGGACACTTCCTCAACAAAAGCGGCAATGTTCGTCTGATGAACCGGATTGCCGGAAGCCTGATGATGGGGGTTGGAATCTGGTTGGCAATGGGGTGAGAGCTAAGCATTCAATGAATAACACAAAAATTAAATAGCAGCTGGTGATTCCAGGCGATTGTACTAACCTGAGTTTTACTTTTGGTTAGGGGTGCTACTGAATGTGCATGGCAAATACCTTTTTTTTATCGCTGAAACCTGTTGTTCAGCTTACTCTCTATTTTAGGTTGACCCGGCTCTATGTATTTTCTGCTTTTCTGTCTTTGGGCAGCAGTTATTGCCTGTCATGGGAAACAAGTTTACTACTGAATCGCAATAACTTTGCAGATCCTTTGTATCAGGGTGCGTTGCAAGTAGAACTCTTGAATTCTGGGGCGCAGCTGTTATCAGAATTGCCTCATGCCCAAGACAACCCTGAGTGTCGTATCTCAGTTCTTCCAAATGATCCGGAAGATCTTATAGGAAAAAATAATCAGCTAATGGGGTGCACTCTGGTTTTAAGTGGGGTGTATACCATTAATTACCCTGTTTATATTAAGAACAGGCTGGTTGGTTCAGAATTGGGTGAGCCTGATTTTTGGGGGAGGGAAAGTGTCAAAACTTATGTTCAACCTGCATTAGAAACTGGCGGACCGGGTGTAATAACTGAGCTTGTCATTGAGCCTGCAGGGGCTGATTCTTTTCATAAAACCACGGCGTTGGCGTTGAAGGCAGAAGCAAAACTTTTGATGTTAGATGAAGGAAGCATTCAAGGTGTTGCTGTTTTACCTCCTGATAGTTATCAAAATGCGGGTTGCAGCTTCTTAAACACTATCTATTACCTCAAGCGACAAGGGGCTAGCTCTGATGTGGTTTTCTGGCCGCATATCTTGCCTGGAGGGTCTGATCTATATTGTCTGCAAGAGTATTCAAAAGAAGTGGGTGGAGATAAACATAAATATAGAAATGCTATGAAGAGGGGGCAGCAGAAACAAAAAGCAGATGACTCAGCAGCTTCGAAGGACCGTGTTCGAGCAGATTATAGTGGAATGCGTGAGCGCAGAGGAAGGGGGATGCTGGCAGCAGCTGGGGCTGGTGGTGGGGATGACGATAGAGATAAAGACAAAGGGAAAAAAGTTAAAAAGAGTGACCTTGTGGATCTTCTTCAAAAAATAGTTAAGGCCAAGGACGAGGGGGAGGATATCAGCATACAAGAGGCGGGTTTAAAGGGGTTGTATCAGCAAGCATCAGAAGGGGTTCAAAAAGACTTTAAAAACAACTATGCCGGTACTTTTCACCAGCGTGGTATTAGTGTTCCCTGGTAGTTATTGCCTCCAACAGGCCTGTGTTGTTTTCTCAATAATTTTGAGTCGGAGAATAGGTCTCCCGTGATCTGGCTGTCCGGTTCATGACCGGCGAGTCCGTTCAGCCTGCTCCCGGGTAATGGTGGTGAGTTTGGGCTCAATACTTTTTGGGGCATGGCCCGTATTGGTGAAGTCTGCCAGGGGTTTCAAGCTGAAAAAGTCTCTGGCTTTTTTTCCAAGGCTGTTTTTAGCTTTCCCGTGACTGGAACTGGCCAGGTACGAATAAATGTGACCCAGGGTGGAGCAGATCGAGCAGACGCTTTTTCGAAACTCAGGGTTGGCGGCCATTTCCGGGTGTTCATCGTAATATTCTGTGATCAGCCGTTTGAGCCGTGATGGGCTGATGTTACTGGGTATCCCGCGTTGGAAGTAGCAGCATAGAGCTCTGTTTGCCCATTGTTCAGCCAGCAGCAGAGTATCTTGTTTATGAATTTCAGGGTGATCCTGCTTTAGATAGAGGGGCTCCAGGTGGGGGCTTTCTTCGAACTGGTGGAGATAAAACCAGGCGGCCTCTACGCAGATGCGTCCATAGGCTGGGGTGTTTTTGTATTTTTCCAGCTGCTGTTCAAGGAATTCTTTTTCTCCCTGGATGTCGCCTTTACTCCTGAAATGCTCAATAGACTGAAGAAAAGACCGTATCTCATGGCTTGAATCCGGCAGCCACCCCCCCTCTGGTGCATAAGTCATTCTGGATAAGTGGGTTTTGGGTCTGGCGGCGCTGTCTACTGAAGTGGATGCGGTGGGAGAATCCACTCTGCCGGGCTCCGGGGAACTGCTGCCTTGACTATGGTAACCGGAGTCCTGAGTTAACTCATCACTGAACTCAATACTTTCCGCAGGGGAGGGCTGTAGCGTGTCTTGAATTGGTTCATTGGTGGCTACTTCTTCCACTATTGCACTTGATGAGAGAGGCATTAGACGCTTACTTTCTGTTTGTACGGTACTTGCAGGCGGTTGATGTTCAGAGGGGGATTTTTGGCTGACTGCATTGCTCTGAGCTGCCTGGGTGGTTTTTTTCGCCCCTTTTTTATTTTTTTTCTTTTTCTGTTTTTTCCCTGGAAGGGGCGTTTCTGCCATGTCCGTCTTCAGGTGTTCTGGTGCATCCGCTACCGTTTCAAGCTCCTGGACAACCGTTGGTATCAACGATGATTGGCCGATATCGGTGTTTGCATGCGGGGGGAGGCCGCTCTGTCGCATTTCCCTTAATTGGGAAAGACAGATATCCCTGTGGGTGATAAATCCTATTGCTTCATAACGATCTGCCGCTTCCTGCAGCAGCTGTGGAAATTTTCCAGCCCGGCCAGCGGCTGCCAGCCAGGGAAGCAGTTCTACCTGGTTCACCATGGCGTCACGCCGGTTTTTTGAGGCTGTTTGTGAATCACACAGGTCACTGGCTCCGGTGGCCAGTAGCAGGGTGATTGCTTTCTGGTACTCCGGGAGGTCAAGGGCTTTTTTGTTGATAAAGTGCATCAGGTGTTCAAAGGACAGTTCAATACCTTCACCGCTTTCAATGGCTTTTTCCAGTCGGGTATCAGGCTCCGAAGGGGACCGGCTGAGCTGCTGTATGGAAAAAGCCAGAATTCTTGCCAGCTCAGAACGAATCTCTTCTGGCAAGGTCCAGAGGTTGGCATTATCTTCCTGAGCTTCTCCGGTATTAAGGCTCTGGGCCATAAGGTACAAAAACTGATCATGCTCGCTGAAGGGCACATTGTTCTGGGTCTCTCCAGTGATCAGGTATCGCTCTACCTGACTGTCCCCCAGTGCCAGGATCTGTGGCAGGCTGGATGCTGTCTGGTGAAGCCGTTGAAGAATATTGATGGCCAGGCTGGGAGAAATGGCTTCGCAGCCTCCCGGCTGAATCGATAGCCTGAGGGCTTGCCAAAGGGCCGGGGGAAAGCCTGTTTTCAGTGCCAGTTGGATGAACTTGCTAACCTGCTCACCTCCTTCTTGAGAAGGGCCTTGCAGGGTCGGCAGTCCCATCCAGACCAACAGGGTAAGACGTTCATGAATCCGTTCCGGATTAATGGCCTGAAGCGCCTTAATCACCTTATCCCGAGCGGTTGGCTTGCCCAGCTGTTCCCTTAACACCACCAGAATGATGTAAAGGTCGATTTTTTCTTCCAGGCTCAATCGCTTGAATGATTCACTGTCTTTTATCTGGTCGTTTAACTCTTTTTCAAGACGTTGCAGGCTCTCCAGGGGGAGCGGGGAGGACATCTGTTGAAGAAAAAGGGTCACAATTTCCTGAATGACTGACGTGGAAAGCTTGCTTGGGGGAGCTACTGGGGCCTGAGCCTGGGAGGCGGGCGGTGTTTTGCTGGAGGTGGACTTGCGATGCGCAATGGGGGTTCCCCCAGGAGAAGGTTGATTGTCTCTATCACAGGAAGAGGGAGGAGACTTGTCTTGTTTCTTTTTTGGAGCCGGCACAGCAGAAGGTCCCTGCACGCCTTTGATGCCTTTGCCGCTTTCCATGCTGAATCCCCGTTTGAAGACTGTTTATTGTATCGGTCATGGTTATGGATTCTGGAAAATGCGGTTTACCGGAATTGGCAGGTGTCATGGCGGTTTTCTTTTTCAGGTCCGGTGGCGTTCTGTGTTATTTTCCCTGAACAGATGCAGGCCTAGCTGTTGATGGCAGGGAACCCCCTGCAGACTTCCGGTTTATTTGATTTTCACAGGACTGAATCGCTGACAATGAATATCCAGCCCCCTGTTGTTGCTTCTCTGGACCAGATTTTGCCCGAAGAGCCTTTGTTGATGATGGGGGCTGGGCCTGTACCTATTCCAGCCAGGGTTGCCAGGGCCAATTCCATTGTGATCAATCACCTTGGAGACACCATGAGCCAGGTGATTGACCAGGTGAAAACCATGTCCCGGTATGTGTTCCAGACGGAGTCACGCTGGGTGATGGGGGTGGCCGGACCGGGGTCTGCGGCAATGGAGATGGCCGTGGCCAATCTGGTGTGGCCAGGTACCCGGGTATTGAGTATCTGTAATGGTTACTTCAGCCACAGGTTGTCGGAAATGGCCTCCAGGGTAGGGGCTGATGTGGAAACTCTGCAAGTGCCGGAAAAACAGGCGGCAGATCCGGAACAGGTTCGTGAATGGATTGAGCGTTTCCGGCCTGAAGTGTTGACCATTGTTCAGGGGGAAACCTCCAACACCGTTTGTAACGCTTACTTGCAGGACATCGCCCGGATTGCCAGGGAATATGATTGCCTGGTGGTGGTGGATGCGGTCTGCACTTTGAGCACAATGCCCCTGGAGATGGATGAATGGGGGATTGATGCGGTGATTACCGGTGGCCAGAAAGGTCTTTCGTCCATTCCCGGGTTTTCTCTGCTGGCTTTTTCCGAGCAGGCCTGGCAGCGTGTCAGCTCCCGAACTGCAGCAATGCCCCACTGGTGTCTGGACGCCCGGCTGGCAGAGCAGTTCTGGCATAATGGCTCCTATCACTATACGGCACCGGTCCCCTCTATTCTAGCTCTGCATGAAGCGCTGAGCCTTATCTGCAGTGAAACCCTACCTGCCCGTTTTGACCGTCATCTCCGTTGCTCCCGGGCTCTACAGAGAGGTCTGGAGGCCATGGGTATGACGCTGTTTGCCCCCCAGGCCTCCCGTTTGAACTCAGTGGTAGGCATTAATCTGCCCGACGAAATTCCCGGCAAGAAGCTGTGCAACCATATTTCCATGAAATACCGGGTGGAAGTATCAGGCTCTTTTGGCCTGCCCATTGTCCGGATTGGCCAGATGGGGGAGCAAAGCCGTGAACATCATTTATTCCGGACGCTGCATGCTTTTGGTTCCACCATGAAGGATCTTGGGGTGGCGGTGGACCTGCCTGCGGGGGTAGCTGAGCTGGAGGCCGGGTTACAGATGGCGGTTTGATGGCCCTGGCTGTTGTAACCTCCAACCTCCAAATGGCTATAATTCACCGCGGATGACGTCGGTTTCAGCCATTTTGAAGGTTGGGTGACACTTACACTTTCTGGCAGTCCAGCTCATGTTGAGCGGTCACCAGGGAGAGGGTATCTTCGTGAAGAATGCACTCAGGGGAGCATTTAGTGGGGGGATGCTTACCGCAGCTCTTCTGGCTATCGACGGCTATCCTCGCATTGAAATTAATGTTGCTGAGGATGGCTTGCCTCATCTAAATAAACAGCACTGTTCTGTCAATTTCAGCCTTTACGCTCTGAAAGCCTGCCAAGCATTCAGGGAGCTATCAACAGAGCATGGCTTTATCAACGGATTTCAGTACGGAATAGTATTGCTACCCTCTCTTGGCCTTTTAACTAAATTTCATTTGGTGATTCCGAGAGATCAATATATTTCTTTGGATGCCTGTTTTTCTAATCAATGCAGAGGGGGGGACGAATTACACCGTGAGTCATGGTTATCCTACCATTTTAATGAATCGGAGCCGGGGGGAATTCAGCTTTCGGACAAAAAATACTATTCCCATTATAATCTGTGGTTTTTCAGCGCTCAGCGGGATGTCAGGGTAATAGGGGAGAAAGATCGACAGAGAGTGCACTTTAGTCGTGAATATTTATGCTCTGGAGAGAGTAATATTCAATTGCTTTGCCTTTACAATGAAGATCTACAGGAAGAGGAAGAAAATGTGAGTTGTGAGAAAAGTTCTGAGCCCGTTTTCTCTGAAAGGGCACTTTATGGAGCCCGTTGTATCATTCAGTAAAAGTGTCCGGTGCTGATCAGGAGCCTGCGGGATTAATCATCTCTTGTTTAAATTTTCGTACAAAAGAGATAGCTCAGCTATGATTGAGCAGGCTGAATCCTGACGCACTTGTTAACATTCAGAGGCTATTATGAGTGGTAAATTCCTGGTGATACTCCCCGCCCTGTGGCTGTTAACGTCTTGTAACTCACCGAATACAAGTACAGATAAAGAGCGTTCTCCACTGAATCAGCTGGATGAGACGAACCCATTTAAGCACGAAAGTACTTTACTGCACGGGACGCCAGATTTCAGCCGAATTAACAACAGCCATTTCAGGCCCGCCATAGAAGCCGGTATGGCTATTCATAATGATGAGATAGCCGTCATTGCTAACAACCTGGAGCCCGCTACTTTTGAAAACACCCTGGTTGCCCTGGAAAAATCCGGGACATTAATGTTTCGCAGTTATCAGGTTTTTCACTGTCTGGTCGGGGTTTCTGGGGGTGAAGACCTGATGGCGCTGGAAGCGGAGATTGAGCCCAGGCTCAGTGAGCACTGGAGTCAGATTTATCAGAATGAAAAACTGTTCCAGCGGGTGGCAAAGGTCTATAACCAGCGGGAAGGTCTTAACCTGGCCGCTGAAGACCAGCGCTTGCTGGAACTGACTTTTGACCGGTTTGTTCTGGCGGGCGCCCAACTGCCGAGGGAACGCAGGCAGGATGCTATCCGGTTAAATAAACGCTTGTCTGAACTGGGCAGCCTCTTTTCCAGAAACGTCCAGGAATCCTCCCGGGACTCAGCCGTGGTTGTGGAGGATGTCCGAAAGCTCGCAGGCTTGTCTGAACGCGAGATCCAGTTGGCCGCGGGAGCTGGAGTAAGGGCCGGTAAGGCTGGCAAATACCTCCTGACCTTGAGTAATACGACTCGCCAGGCGTTGCTCTCATCGTTGAAGGACCGTGACACCCGAAAGTCGTTATGGCTTGCTTCTGCGCAGCGAGCTTCCAGTGGGGGAAATAATAACCACCCGCTGCTGCTGGAAATGGTTAGGCTGAGGGCTGAGCTGGCACAGCTACTGGGTTTTAAAAACTGGGCTGAATATCAGCTCAGGTGGAGTATGGCGGGTGGTCCCAAGGCCGTTATGAGTGTGGTGGAAGAAGTTGTACCCTATGCTCGGGACAAGGCTAATGAAGAGCTGGCCCGTATTACTTCCCGTGCTTCAGCTGAGTTAGCCGGGAGCGAGATTAAACCCTGGGACTGGCTTTATTACGCAGAAAAAATACGTAATGAGGCTTTTAGTGTGGATCATGCCGAAGTGGCCCAGTACTTTGAATTGAATCAGGTTCTGGAGTCTGGCGTTTTTTATACCATGCATCAACTGTTTGGTATCACTATGGTGCCCAGGCCAGACCTTCCTGCCTATCACCCCGATGTCAGAGTGTATGAGATCAGAGATGATGATGGCCGTTCTCTGGGAGTGTTCTACGGCGATTACTTTGCGCGAGAGGGTAAGCGGGGTGGTGCCTGGGCCAGTGTGTTTGTCAGGCAGTCTCACCTCCTGGGTGACAAGCCATCCATTATCAATGCGCTGAATATAAGAAAGTCCGTTGAGGGTCAGCCGCAACTGGTAAGCTGGGAGGATATAGTTGCCCTGTTCCATGAGTTCGGGCATGCCATGCACTCACTTTTTTCAGATGTTAATTATCCTACGCTTTCCGGTACTCAGGTGTCCCGTGATTTTATTGAGTTCCCTTCTACTTTTCAGGAGGACTGGCCGCTTAACCGGGAAGTGCTTGGCCGTTTCGCCAGGCATGTTGAAACCGGCAAGCCTATGCCGGTCCAGTTGCAGAAAAAACTACTGGCCTCCAACCGGTTTAACAAGGGATATGACATGCTTGAACACCTTGCCGCGGTTATTCTGGATATGGAGTGGCACACCTTGGGAGCCCAGGAAGCAGAGGCTGTCACTGATGTAAGCGCTTTTGAATCTTCGGCTCTGGCAAAATACGGTGTTAATGTGAAGGCTATTCCCCCCCGTTATTACTCCGGGTATTTTTTCCATATATTCAGTTTTGGTTACTCTGCCGCTTATTACTCGTATCTCTGGTCGGGCATTATGGCTGCAGAGGCTTTCGATTATGTTCAATCCAGAGGGGGGCTGGGGCGTAAACAGGGGCAGCATTTTCGTAATACGGTTCTTTCAAAAGGGAACAGTCAGAACCCAATGAAGACCTATCTGGATTTTGTGGGTAAAAAACCCGGTATCAAGCCCTATTTGCTGCGAATGGGGCTGGTTTCATCAGACCCTGAGCCTGGTAAATGAATCACCCGCTGATTGCTGCTGCCACGCCAGGGCAGCGAAAGGTCCCGTTTGTCCAGCTCGAAAGGGCCATCAATCAGAACATCAATATATGAAATAACCTCCTGCTGTGATTCGGTCAATGACTCCAGCAGATAGCCGGTCCACAGCCAGATGTCTTTGTCAGGGTATTCTGCCTTGACCCGTTTGACCAGTTTCAGGATAGCTGGGACATTGCCGGGAAACAGCGGGTCTCCCCCGGAGAGAGATAGCCCGTCCCGCTTGATGCGCTCATCACCCAGGTCGGCCAGAATCTGGTCTTCCATTTCCCGGGTAAATGGCTCCCCCTTGCTGGCATCCCAGGTGCTGGAGTTATGGCAGCCTTTGCAGAAATGCTCACAGCCACTGACAAACAGGGTGCAACGGGTGCCCTCACCATTGACGACGTCGACAGGATAATATTGAAGGTAGTTCATGGCTGCTTATCAAATGGGTGGATGATCAGGTGAACAATAAACACAGAGCAGTCTCCTTCTGAAGATGCCCTGCGTCTGGCCGCTGAAATGGTTACAGGTGCTTCACACGACGGACTACTTCTTCCTGTTTACCTTTGATAAAGGGGCGACTGTTAGGTTGCCCGAGATAACCACAGACCCGGCGAGTCACTGACATTTTACTGGAGTCCCGGTTTTTGCATTGAGGACACTCGAAGCCGCGACTGGTGGCATTGAATTCCCCTTCATAGCCACAGCTATAACAGGTGTCAATCGGGGTATTGGTTCCGTAATAAGGAACCTTGTCGTAAGTATAATCCCAGGCATTTTCCAGGGCTTTGAGGTTGTTGATCATGTTCGGGTATTCCCCGTAACAGATGAAACCTCCGGTGGCCTGTTTGGGGTAGGGCTGTTCAAAGTCCACTTTGTCGTAAGGGGTGACTTTCTTCTCTACATCCAAATGGAATGAGTTAGTGTAATAGCCTTTCTCTGTGACACCCTCAATAACGCCAAATTTCTTTTTGTCCAGGCGGCAGAACCGGTCACACAGGCTTTCGCTGGGTGTGGAGTAGAGGCTGAATCCGTATCCGGTTTCCTGTTTCCACTGCTCTACCGCTCCGCGCAGATATTCAACAATGGCAACCCCTTTCTGGCGGAGCTCATCACTGTCGTAAATATCACCGGCACCCTCTTTTCCGCCATACAATGCATTGATGGTTTCATGGATGCCGATATAACCCAGAGAGATAGAGGCCCGGCCATTTTTGAAAATATCGCTGATTTTGTCATCGGGATTGAGCCGGACGCCACAGGCACCTTCAACATAGAGGATGGGGGCCACCTTGGCACGGACTTTGTCCAGACGCTGGATTCGGGTCATCAGAGCTTCCCTGGCCAGTTTTAGACGCTGATCCAGAATCCGGTAAAAGTCTGCTTCAGAGCCTTTACTTTCAATGGCGATCCGGGGCAGGTTAAGGGAAACAACTCCGAGGTTATTCCGGCCATCGTGAACCAATTTACCGTCTTCTTCATAAACGCCCAGGAATGAGCGGCAGCCCATGGGGGTTTTGAAACTACCGGTGACTTCCACCAGTTTGTCGTAGTTAAGAATGTCCGGATACATCCGCTTGCTGGCGCACTCCAGAGCCAGTTGTTTAATGTCGTAGTTTGGGTCTTCTGGTGAGAAGTTGACCCCCTTGCGGATGGCAAAGACCAGTTTCGGGAAGACCGGTGTTTTATTATTGCGCCCGAGGCCACGAATACGGTTTTTCAGAATGGATTTCTGAACCAGGCGTTCTTCCCAGCTGGCTCCCAGGCCAAAACCAAAAGTGACAAAAGGTGTCTGGCCATTGGCTGTGTGCAGGGTGTTGACTTCGTACTCCAGCGCCTGGTAGGCGTCGTAGCAGTCTTTTTCTGTCATCTCCATGGCGTAATCACGGGCTTTGGCTTCGTCGCCAATCCATTGCATGCCTTGCTTCAGGTGTTTTTCAAAGGTCTTTCGAACATACGGGGCGTGGATGCGATCGATTTCATTAATACTGGTACCGCCGTATATATGACTGGATACCTGGGCAATGATCTGGGCCGTGATGGCTGCTGCGGTCGTGATGGATTTCGGGGTTTCAATTTCTGCATTGCCCATGCGGAACCCTTTGGTCATCATGCCCTCAATATCAATCAGCATGCAGTTGAACATGGGGAAAAAGGGCGCGTAGTCCAGGTCGTGGTAATGTATCTCCCCCCGTTCATGGGCTGCGGTGATGTGCTTGGGAAGAATGTGCTGCTTGGCGTAATGTTTGGCCACCACTCCTGCCAGAAGGTCCCGCTGGGTCGGGATGATTTTGCTGTCTTTGTTGGCGTTTTCGTTGAGCAGCTCTTCATTGTCCTGGTTGATAATGCTCAGGATGTCGCGACTGAGGGAGTTCCGTGACTCCCGTTCGATGTCACGGGTCTGGCGATATTCAATGTATTTCCTGGCAGCATCGTGGTATTCGCTGCTCATCATCAGGTGCTCAACCTGATCCTGGATATCATAGATATCCACCAGAGCCTGGCCGGCAACTGAGCTGGCGACTTTTTTGGCCACATATTCCGCAAAGTCGTTGTCTTTGATCTGAGCATCATTCAGTGCGCTGGCAACGGCTTTTGCAATGCGGGGCGCATCAAAAGGCTGGCGGGATCCATCGCGTTTGATGATCTCAGTCATGGGTTTTATCTCCGGGTGGATATTTGCTCTGGAGCAAGTAATCGCACAAGTTGTGGTTAGGGTTTTTGGTGAGCACTACATGTAGTGTTAGAGGACTGCCGTATCATCCCTCAAAGTGGCTTTTTCTTCAATATTGACAAAGCGTAAATTCCTGCGAAAAAAACCAGTTGACACCTGATGTGTAAAGTAAGTCAGGATTTACTGTCGTGCAGGTGTCCATTTTATGGGGGCTTTTGAAGAGGCTTTTTTTTTGATTTTGATGCATAAGTAAATTCCGAAGTGAACACTGTTTCTGTTTGTTGTTTGATCTGCTCCGGGGCTTCCGGTGACAGAGGTTCCTTCTGATGGCTGGCAGCACTCAGAGCTTGTAGTCGTGTTAACCGTTGCTGGATGCTTTGACATAGCCATTGATGCACCCTGATGATGATGAGATGATCTGCCCCCATTTGTGGCCGGAGGGACAGGCTCTTATTGTAAATCTGTTGTATAGGCCCCTCCGGAGGTGACCTTTCAAGGTGACTGGTTGCTCTATACTGAGCGAGTTGGATGATGTGGAGATTGAGTTGAGTCTGAATGACGATAAAACATCACTGATGAATAGTGAGTTTGATGAGCTGCAGGAAAAAAAGTTGTCTGCCTGCCTGGCATCCGTTCATAACAGTGGGATGAGTGTTTCAGCCATCAAAGGGCTGATGTTTGCGGTTGCCAACGCTCCAGTGGCTGTTCCTCCGGATCGCTGGTTAGCTCTGGCGCTTGGGACAAAGGATCCTGAGTTTGAGTCAGAGCAGCAGGGCAAGGATATCCGGCATATTCTGTTTAACTTGTTGGAAAAGGTTCGCACTACCATTAGCAGTGGCCAGGAAGTATTGCCGGAAGAGTGTCGTGCAGAGGACATCTATTCCGCTGAGTTTTCCAGGTTGCAGGAGTGGTCAACAGGCTATGGTCAGGGGAGCCAGCTGTTGATGGATGTTTGGACAGAAGTGCTTAAGCACCCCAAAGTCAAACCCATGGAAGATGCCTGGTCCAGCTGCATGGTGTTACTGAATGTCTGGAGTAAAGCGGAAAGCCTGCTGGAAAAGGCAAAAAAGAAAGATGGCCCGGATGTGAATAAAATGCTGCTGGCTATGCCCGCCGTGGCCCGGGAAATGGCGGTGATGTGCCATGATATTCAAGGGATCTGGCAGCAGGCTCTGAGCAAGCCAGATCCGGTAACGGTACAGAAGGTGGGTCGGAATGACCCCTGTCCCTGTGGTAGTGGGCAGAAGTTTAAGAAGTGTTGTGGGGGGTAGGATTCACCTGCTCAATGAGCCTGGCTCTTATACAAGAATGTATAAGAGCTGCATTGATGATACTGGAGATATAGGGTGTTGATAACCAGCTTGTTATCACGACGGAATAAAAAAGCTCTCAGGACTGGTTTTTTTCTTGCTTATGCTTTTATTGCGATCTTTTCGACCGTACTCTTTTCTTATGAACTTTCATTTTACAACTTTCCCCATAAAGATGAAGCATCGTGCGTTCAATCTATCAATGAATATCATATTGATCTTTGTCGTTCATACTTTCGAATGATAACTGAAGAGTGCAAGGGAAACCATTGCTTAGGTAACTTCCATGAACCTATAGCTGTTTTAAAAGTATTTCAAAGAAGCAGGTATGATAACGTCGATCATTTTGTTTCATATAGGGTTGATGTTGCATTATTGAATGGGCATTTTTATGGTGATTTGATGACTTTGCGATATAGGCCAGGACCTTTAACAAAAATAGCTCCAGAATTCAGTTCTATCGTATGGAGTGATGAATATTCCTCTGTATATCAGCTGTTGTTTATTCGTGATGATCATACTCTTTTTAGTTACGCCCATCATAACCTGTTTTTTTATGATGACTGGACTGGAGTTTCTGACTTAGACAAGGCTATGCCCAATGTGGGCCATAAGGCTGGTCGGTGGGGAGTGTATACAAGTTCCTTGAAGTGTCCCTTTAAAGAACAATCTGCCGATAGGAGGGGAGATGTTGGCAGGGACTCTATGACTGAAATAAACGTCGTTTGTACATTTCTAAAGAACGAAGACGTTGATGAGCTGGCTGGTCCGTCAATCAGGGCTGGTTTTTTCTACAATCAATATAAAGCCGATTTTTCTGTCACTGTCCCAGTATGCAGGTGACAGTAGTCTCTCAGTTGAATGAAGTGAGTAATTGTTGCCAAATTAGAGCTTGTTCTCACCTGAAGATACAGCATTGTCACTCTTCAGTTTTCATTGTTTTTTCGGGACTATCCAGCATTAAGTTTCAACTCGGTAACTGCTTGCTCGTAAGTTTCAGACTTATCCCGTGTTCCCAGCAGGTAAATACGCTCTGGTTGCAGTCCCCCTTCATCAATCAGATAGCCACGAATCTCTTTAGCACGTCTGATAGCCAGTTGTCTCATGGCCTCAGGGTTATAGGGCCACTGCTGGAGCAATTCCTGTTCCAGGGGAGCTGGTTGGGTTGCTGTTGCTTTAAGGTTCTGGCTTGAGGCGATCTGTTTCAACAGATCCAGTCGGGTTTGATCCGTCATGGTGGGCAGAAATAATGTTTCCGGTACCGGTTTACCCTGTTGCTGGAGGTAGGTAGGCCATAGCTCCAGGAGGTGCTGGTTTAGAAGCTGTCTGGCAACGCTGGGCCAGTCGGAATCCCTGGTAGTCGCTCCCAGTATTTCCAGGGAAAGTTCGGGGCGCTCACGAAGGGCCTGTGCCAGTTGGTCCAGTGAAGCGATCTGGCCATCAGAAACCCGGTAAGCCCCTGGTTGAAAATGCAAAAACTGCATTTCTTCGGCATCGCCCCCTACGATGGAGGCGAGAAGATCAAAAGGTGCGGCAACGATATTGGTGATCAGGTTGAACAGGGCGGTTCGTATTACCGGCCCCAGTTCAAACTCAGGGTTCTCCAGATCACCGGAGACGGGCAGGGAGATATCAATGCGGCCATCTCTGTCTTTCAATAGTGCCAGGGCGAGCCGGATGGGCAGATCCACAGCCTCATCGCTGTCCACCGGTGTGCCCAGTATCAATTTATCCAGTAACATTTGATTACTGGCGGACAGCTGGTTGTTCTTGACTTTGTAGTCCAGGGAGAGATGGAGCCTTCCTTTTTGAATGGTATAACCGGCAAAGCGCCCTGAGTAGGGAGTCAGTGTCGTCAGCTCAACATTCGCAAAAGACATGGACAGCCGGGTGTCTTTGAGAGGAGTCGATGGGTTGAATTGACCTTGTATGGTGACGGGAGCATAGCGGTCAACCATGCCATTCAGGGTGATTATTGCAGGAACACTGCCCGAAGTGTCCAATCCGGTCACTTTACCATTCAGGTTGATCACTGGCGTGGCGAAGCCGGGCTGGAAAGACTGGTCAGAAAAATCCATAACACCGTTTTCGACGATCAGCTGCCTGATGGCCAGATGGGTAGAGGGGGAGTCGGTTGATGGCAGAGCTTCCTGTTCAATGGATGGCTTTAACAGGCCGGCCAGGTTTATCTGCATATGTTCGTCAATGGCAACAGTGACTTCAGGAGCTGCCAGCACCAGCTTTTCAACGGTTACCTGGTTGTCCATCTGTTGGTCTCTCTGTTGAAAGCTGAAACCGGCCAGTTGTAATTGTTGCCAGCTGGCAATTGGGCTGTGGTTACGGCTGTCTTTCAGTGCAACCTTGTCCAAGGTGATATTGCCGTTTGCTTTGAGGCCGGTTAGAGGATGCCATTCCAGCTTGGTGTCAGAGTTTAGCACCCCCTGCTGAAGGGCTGCATACGTGGTCGTGGATAGGTATGGTTGAAAGTCAGTCAAGTCCAGCTTTTCAAGCTGAATGGACGTCATAACTCTGTTTTCAGGAAGCTTCAGCTGAAGGTGGGCCTTGACTGAGCCTTCCCTGTTTACCTGGGTTGCCACTGTCATGGAACTGTCTGCTACAGGCCAGCCCAGACCCCGGGATGAGATGTTTATCTGATCCAGGTTCAAAGAAACAGGGCTGCCAGAGGATGCAGCGACATGTTCGTCTATAAACGAAAGCTTTCCATCGATGACTGCCAGACGGTTGATTGAGATTTGGACTGGAAACGCTTTGTCATCCGATTCTGGTGAGGCCTCTGGCGTATCGGCCTTGACGGGTAATGATGCAAAATTAAAAGCGCCTTCTTTATTCAGGCCGATATTGATCTCTGGTGTTTCCAACTGGAGGCTATCCAGGGTCAGAGAGGGAGTATCCGTTATTGAGGCAAGCCCTCTGACCAGGCCTTTCCATGATAACTTGATGGAAGCGGACGGTAGCTTTAACAGGCCCTCCACATCCAAGGCCGTCAATGAGAGTTTAAGGGTAAAAGGATTGAAGTGAACCGCTCCAATCTTGACTTCCCTGGTCAGGGATCTGTCAGACAGCAAGGTCAGCCCTGCATGGATAACAGGGGGAACCAGGGCAAAACCGATCAATGCATAAAGCCCAAGGGCTTTCAGGGTGGCAGAAATCAGTCTTCGCATCATTTTGGCAATCACTGGCGGTAATGTAGGTTATACAAAGAGGGCTGGGTGGCATCCCTGCTTCAGAACACTTCTGCCTGTTTGATCTGATGCTGACCGGATAAATACGGCTGTGGTATGAGAAACAGTTGTCAGGCTATGGTCAGTTATCTTCTATTAGGCAAAAACAGCCAGCTGATCATATCAGGCTGGCGTTGGGAATGGTATCTTCTTGAGAGTCAGTCTGCAGGTTGAACGAAAAGCTGTAGGCCAAGGCAGGCCTGTCTGTCAGAGATACAACTGGGGCGCTTCCGGATAGTTCTATAGGTTTATGTAATGTCACCGGATGACAATAGCGAGGGCTAATATATTTGAGTGTATTTTAATCTGATTTTCAGTTCAATCAGTTGTAATTTAATAGGGTGACGAAGTGAAGGAGGGGCGGGTAATGTTTTATTATTGGTATGCTCAGCTACAGAAACTGAGTTCGCGGCCAACCACATCCAGTGATTAGTACCGTTATAAACCATAACAGAAGAGTTGTCAGGTATGTAGTCCTGGTCAGTTATTTCCCCATTAATATTCAGTGCCAGAATCTGATTGCTGTCTGTAAGCGGGTGAATAATATAAAGAGGATCAGCGTGAGATTCCAGTTCAGACATTTGATAGGCCCATAACATTTGTAGGGTTTCCATCCCTCCCCATCCGCCTGAGGTTAAAAGATAAATCTCAGCATTAATTGCAGTATCGATATCATCAGCATTGTTTAAATGAAACTGATTTAAAAGGGTTCTGAGAACAGGAGGTAAATGCGTGCCTTTTAATTTGTCCTTTAGGTGTTCAAGCCATTTGATGGCTTTGTTTCTGGTGATATTTCTGAAAACAGGATGAACCTGTGACATTGAGGTAAAAAGGCAGTTGCCATCTCCAGCGGGTGT
The DNA here is from genome assembly GCF_057680865.1 of Endozoicomonas sp. Z74. Classification (NCBI taxonomy): domain Bacteria; kingdom Pseudomonadati; phylum Pseudomonadota; class Gammaproteobacteria; order Oceanospirillales; family Endozoicomonadaceae; genus Endozoicomonas; species Endozoicomonas sp. Z74. The sequence goes on along the minus strand of NZ_JBLYZI010000019.1, from coordinate 30,297 downwards.
ATGAAGTCGGTAATTCGTAGCCGACAAGCCTTCGAGCAAGCCTTCCCATAATTGAGGCATAGCTGCAAAGACCAGATGCTCAAGATCAATTGCAGCGTCTTGGGCCAGAAGCTGGCTGCTTTGCAAACGGGAGAGGATATTCTTCTGCTGTTCAGTCAGTCTGGGCTTTACCCGCTGGTTTGCTTGTATGACTTCAAGTCTGGGATCTGTTTTCAACGTTTTCTGGGTTTCATAGTATTGTTCAATGGTTGGAATACCATCATCTACTCTCCATTGGAGAACGACATTAGCCCTATGTTGGTTGGGAGCGATTGATGTAAATGTTTGTTTTTCGGCAACTCGAGCGATTGCTTGGACTTCTTCAAGGCTTCGTTTGCCATAGCTTCTTAGTGCCCTGAAATAACGAATCAGATCTGGAGAGGCATGTAAATAGATGCCGTAGTCCATATACGAAACTAACTCATTTCCGAGGCTGTGAGTGCCTTCAAAAATTAAAATATTGGCTTCAGTATGATCTATCAATGTTCGAGGATGAATGTTTCCGTCGTCTCGGCTATACCCTGCAGCAAAATGAAGTTTCCTTCGGCAAATGTCGGAAATACAAACTTTCATTTCTGGCCATCGATATTCATCTCCTGAACAATTTCCAGATATACCTAATTCGCCACATTTTTGTGTGAATTCTTTTCTTCGTTCCTCTCTTGATTTCAAGAAAAGATCCTGTTCAAAAACCTGTATACTGACACTCATGTTTAGAGACACTGATCTTTCATGTAGCTTGTTTTGTAATTTCTTTGATAATGTGGATTTTCCAGTGGATGCCGAGCCTTCTAAAGCAATAAAAAAAGGCTTTTTGTTAAGCAAGCCGGTGGTTAGTTTAACTTGATAGTTATGTAAAATATGGTCGGCCAAGTTGTTTATGGTTTCATCATCATTGCCTTTAGCATTAGGATGTAAAATCAGAAAAAGGCAAGTCAGCAAAATACTGAATGGAGTGTTATGGCTTGCAGGGAACGGCTTCATACAAACCTCCTATGGTCACTCATCGCGTTGTTGGTGTGGCGTCATTGCCTGAAGATAAAGGGTAGACTAAAAAATATTTTTTGTTATGGAAAAATTATCTATCAGGAGGTGGGGCGCATTATGTCAATGGTGAACAGTTACACTGTAACTGCCCGAGTATGTCGGGCAGTTGACGTTTTCTAGCGACGATCCAGTTTAAAGATGTGTTCGGTAATAACCTCCAGCCCCTGCGCCTGTTTTTTCGGAGAGGGTTTGGTGTCCCTGGTTTCCAGAAGGTCGATGGCAAAATCGTTGCCATAAAGGGACTCTACTCGCTCCGGTGAAATACTGTAGGGAGGTGGAGGGGTAATGCTTTCATCATACTCAACCGTCATCAGTAGAATCTGCTCAATGTCAGGTGAGACTTTCAACAGGTGCTGGACATAGTGTGACTGTAATGATTCCGGGAGGGCAACAAGGGCTGCCCGATCATAAACATACTTTGCCGGGATGCTGCCCGGCTCCAGTTGAAAATAATCCCCCTGAATCAGAGCCAGGTCATTTCTAGTGGACCAGTAAGCATGTTCACCGGCAGGCTGGGCACTGGCTTTCAGCTTATGCTCATTGAAAAAGGCACGGACGGCCTTTTCACTGAGTTCAGAGCCGACCACAAAGTGTCCCTGCTGCTGTAGCCAGCGCAGGTCGTGGCTTTTTCCACACAGGGGAACAAACACTACCTCTGAGGCAGAAGCGCCTGTGGAGGGCCAATGCCTGAGCAGCATGGGGTGAGGCTGTTCCAGGTGAAAGCCTATGTCATTGTTTTCCCATCTGGATAGCCAGTCATTATTGTCCATTGTCAGCAATATCCTTTGTTAGAGGAAATAAGGCTTGATCAGCCGCATCTGAAGGTGCTTGCCTGGCTGAAAGAGGCCTCCTGATACAGCGGGGAACAGGGTCCCGGATGAATTTAATTTACCAGTCTGAAATAGCCAAATCTACCCTTTTATTGGATTGTGGTTTTCGGATGTTCAGAGGTGGTAGTAATGATTATTAATAAAGCAGTTATGAAGGAAGTATTTAATTCAAGGAGTTTAGTTGAATTTTGAAAGGTGGGTTTTATTGGTTTTTTAATTAGGGTGATTAAATGAGGTGTTGATTTAATAGCCGGTTTAGACGTGATGAGTTGCGAAGTCTACAGTAAATAATAATTTCAATTTTCAGAATGCCTGATGGATTAACGAATACATGGAGTGTAAGCAATGTACAGGAAGTACAGCGTTTTTTTATTTTTCACTGCAAGTTTAATGGGATCCGTTGTTTACAGTGCGCCTCTTGGTGCGCCACCGGTGCTTGATGGCAGCCAGCTGGTCCGACCTGATACCACGCCTGTGGCTGATGGCAACCCCAGTAATAAGGTGCGTGAAACCTATTATAAGGACGCCCATAAAGAGATACCTGAGGGGCGTGAAATAGGCTCCTACTACGCGTCATGGGGTGTCCACAGTGGTCGCGACTACGGGCCTCATCAGGTGCCCGTAGAAAGGTTGACTCACGTGTATGTGGGGTTTGGGGGGATCTGTGGTGATAATCCGACCGCCTATAACAATGGCGGTGGACTCAGGACCTCCTGCCAGAGTCTGTTAAGTGGTTCTGAAAATGGCAGCTACTATTTGAATCGGATCAAAAGCCTGAAAAATGGCGAAGTCTCTTTTATTGATGACAACTGGGCTTATTTCGACAAAAAGATGACTGCACCGGAAGGAGAGTACTCAGGGCAGCTCAGTGGCATGATTGAGTGGAAAAACAGAAACCCCAAACTGAAAGTCATATGGAGCCTTGGAGGCTGGAGTTACAGTCGTCCATTTTATGCCATGGCTAACAGTGCCCAGGGGCGGAAAGTGTTTATTGATTCCATTATTAACTGGCTTTCTGAACCGGTCATGTTTTTTGTGGATGGTGTCGATCTTGACTGGGAGTTTCCTGGTGGTGAAGGTGCCGACTCCGGTGTGGGAAATCCGATGACCGACGGTAAAGCGTACATTACCCTCCTGAAAGAACTTCGGGCTGCGCTGAATACACTGGGAAGTGCCAATAACAAAAACTATGAGTTAAGCGCTGCCATTGGTGTTGGTCCCAGCAAACTGGAAAATTTCAAGGCCAGTGGTGCGGTGATTGCCCAGATGTTGCCGCACCTGGATCGTCTTGGCTTGATGACCTACGACTTCCATGGTGCCTGGGATAATTATGTGGGGTTTAATTCAGCTCTGGGCCGGAGTTCTGGTGATAACAGGACTTTGACGATTAAAGAGATTGTGGGCTTGCTTGAAAGAGAGCACCAGGTCAGCGACTTCAGCAAGATCAGTCTCGGGCTGGCGTTTTACGGCCGTTCACACGGTGATGTTTCTGCTTATGACCCTTATTCCCTGCTGGGAGCCAATTCCAGCGGTGCAGGGGAGGGAGGCTCAGTAGAGCCCGGTTCCTATTCCTATTTTGATTTGTATAAAAACTTTATTGGTAAAGAGGGGGTCGGTATCAATGGCTGGCAGGTGGTTTATTTCCCCGAATATGCAGGAGCGCTGCTCTGGAACCAGTCGCGTCAACAGGTGATCAGTTATACCCCTCCCAAAGGGGTTGAGTCTCTTGTGAATTACGCTAGGTCGAAAAAAATGAAAGGGGTTTTTTCCTGGACGGTGGATGATGACAACGGGGTTTTGCTTGAAGCGGCTCACCGTGCCTATGGGCACTCCGATACAAAGTTAACACCCCGTAGCCCCAGAATGGTTTATGCCCCTGAGTGTCGTGGTTTCAGTGGAACCATCAAGCCGGGGATGCTGTTCGTTGACAATGGCACTATCTATAAAGCCAGTGGCTGGATCACCAAATGTCCGGGTCAGGGGGCTGCGTGGGAAAATGCCCAGTGGCAGGACATGAGTGGCCAGTTGGTTTCAGCCGGGTGGAATGTTGACGGTAGCCTTCCCGAGGATGATCGTGCGGCAGGTGCAGGTACTGGTCAGCCTGAAGAGGTAATACCTCCTCAGGAGGTTCTGCCACCCTCTGAACCGGTGCCTCAGGATGACCTTTCTCCTGCAGCTCCCTCCGTTCCTGAAGACAGTGCCAGCCAGGGCAGTGGCTCAGTATGGTCACGGGGGAAGATATACAGTACACCGGGAGAAGTGGTTACCTACCAGGGAAAACAGTACAGGAATAAATGGTGGACCCAGGGTGAGGAGCCGGGCAGTGCCCCTGTCTGGGAGGGACTGGAGCCTGAAAGCGGCAATGGTCCGCCAGCGGTTTGGTCGCCGACAAAGACTTACAATAAGAACGATACAGTTGTCATACACAATGGCATCAAATATCGGAATCAATGGTATGCGAACCCGGGGGATGAGCCTGGAACCTCTTTGACCTGGGAAGAGGTAGAAGAGGGTGGCTTATCTTCAGGGCCTCAAAACTGGTCCCCAGGAAAAGCATACGACCGGAAAGGCGCCATAGTGATTCACCGGGGAGTCCGATACAAAAACAAGTGGTATGCCAACCCTGGGGATGAACCTGGAGTTAATCCGGTATGGGAACGACAGTAAAATGAATAAAGCCGGTTTGTCATGGTGGGTGGGTTTTTTCCTTATCTGTCTTGTCCAGATTCCTGATGTTCATGCAGTGACTCTGTGGAAAAGCCACTACTATTACCGGGCCGGCTCCCTTGTCTCCCATAACAGCGATGACAGCCTGATAAAGTATCGTGCCATCAAGCCTTCCAAAAACAAGAATCCTGCCCAGTACCCTGATTACTGGAAGCCAGTATCGGTAATTAATGGAAAAAACCAGATCCCTGAAGATGAAACGGCCATTGAAACAGGTGCTCCGGTTCCCCCGGCCGTTATTGTACCTCCTTCGGAAGACGTATTTTCAGACTCGCAGGTTGTGACTGAGGAAATCGGGAGTCCGGACCTGCCAGATATCAGGCTGGAGTCGCCTGCTCTCATTGATACGGGTTCTCCCTTGATTCCAGATACAAGCTCCCAGGAGACAGAAGTCGAGGGTGTGGAAAGTCGCTCTGCAGCGGATGAGTGGGATGCAAAAGTGTTTTATCTCGCTGGTGAATTAACCCGCTACAAGGAGGCGCTTTACCAGGCCAGGTGGTCAAACAGCTCCATGATTCCTGGAAAGACAGATGTCTGGATGATATTCAATGAACCCGGAATTCACCATCAATGGCAGAGAGACCATATCTATCCGGTGCCTGGGCTCAAGGTGTTGCACAGTGGCTACTTTTATGAAAACACCAACTGGACATTAAATGATGAGCCAGGGAAAGCGGCGGTATGGAATAAGGTGGAAAGTGCTGATTATGCGGGAGCGACCCCATGGGATGGCAGCAAGAGTTATGGGACGGGTGACCTGGTCCGATATGGAGACATTCTTTATCGGAGTCGCTGGCATAACCAGAACCAGGTGCCAGGCCGCACAGATGTCTGGGTGATCGTTTTTGAAGAAGGCAAACAGTACTATTGGAAGCAGAATCATGTCTATCCAGTGCCGGGAAACCGGGTAATTCACAAGGAGAATATCTATGTCAATTCATCCTGGACCCGGGGGGATGAACCTGGGGTCGCTCCTGTATGGACATTGACAGGCGCTTCTGACGCCATTGCAGACTGGAACTCAGATAAGCAATATACCATCGATCAACGGGTTCGCCATGACCAGCGCTACTATAAAAGTGTTCGGGAAAACCGGAATGAAGAGCCCGGGCAGAGTGACTCCTGGAGCCTCTCGGATCATGACGGTACCATTTACCCCTGGATTCGTAATCACACATACCCGGTGGCAGGTGTGAAGGTGTCGTACCTGGGTAACATATACCAGAATACCGGGTGGACCCGGGGGGACTTGCCGGGTGAGTCTGCTAAATGGGAGATGGTTGTCGCATCAGGAAATGGCGACTCCGACTCTGGCAGCAGTGGCGGTGTATCCTCCGGCAGTGCTTCCGTTAACTGTTATAGCCCGGTTGAAGGTGGGCTCTCTTTCTGGCAGCCACAAAGCAATTATGTGCTCAATGACAAGGTCAAGCATACTCACTTGCTGGATGGCTCAAACTATACCCTGACGTTTCAGAGCCGCTGGTCAATCAATCCGGGAGAGGAACCTGGTCTTAATCAGGGGTGGGTGTTGTTGCTTGCGGAGGACGCTTTATGTCCCTGGAGTCCTTATTACACCTATTCCGATGCAGATAACTGGACGACAGTTTTTCATAAAGGGAAAGTCTATCGGCGAAAGTTCTGGACCTTGAATGAAGAACCGGGATCGGTGATTGAGGGCTCTGCCTGGGAAGTTATTCAATAAAAACAACGATGCCCTGTTTTTAGAATCATAAAAATAAGGCTCCGGAAAGGAAACCAAAATAAACTGAGTGGATCATTATGAACATTCAAATGAAAAACCAAGTTATCAGGCTTGTTTTTCTGGTGGTGCTGATGGCTGGATGCTCTTCGACTCCCCAGAAAAAATGGGAGAGCCGGGATTTCAGCCTGATGGAGGCCATTGAAAAGACCAGAAGCGGAACCGTTGGTCATTTCAAGAGCATTGTTGAGGAAAAAAAGAAAAAAGCAGAGGCTTCCAGGGATTTTGATAGTTTTATTGATCTTCAATACTGGAAAAGTGCTTCAATGATCTCCCTGAAAAAATTGATTGATGAGGCCATTGATAATAATAAAATTGATCTGGCCATCAACCTTTGTACGGAGGCACTGTCGATCAATCCCGATGACAGCCGGGTAAAAACCACTCTGAGGGTGATTACCAATAAAAAAGACCCGGTCCAGAGCATTGCTTCAAGCCTTTCCCCGTATAGCCACAGTGGTATGGTGATCAACCGTTCTTCCTTTCAGAATTCCATTTCAGTGTTTAACCCGAGAATCAGCGGTTCCGGAAACCGGGGGATGCTGGACTTTTCCGCCAGCACCACCCAGAAAAGCTATCAGCTGTACCAGAAGTTAAAGTCAGAGACGATTGCAGGCATTGAGCCGGGTTCAATCAGCCGGATTCCGGTTTACAGCCTGGTTGAGTCTGTTGTTGATTCCGGCGTGCATATTGTCTTTCACCCTTCTGCTGATAGTGTGACCCGGTCCAACGGCATCATCCGAGACCTTGAGGGGATGGAGACTCCTCTGGATGCCCTGGCGAAAGTGGCAAAGAAGGAAAAGGTGAACTTTGTCTTTTTTCAGAACCGGGTTTATGCCTTCAGGGGGGAAGAGATTCCCATTGACCTGGCGGGCCTAAGGAAAAAAATATTAAGTTTTCGATCCAGTTACCAGCCGGTGGATTCTATTGTTACCAGCCTGAGGGCCATGGGCTTTGGCAACAACATCAATAATCTGGACAACAAGAACAACACGGTCTGGATTAAGGGGTCCCTGGGCGAAATTCTGCGGGTACTTTCCACCGTCAGTATCATGGACTCCCCGAAAACCCAGATTAAGCTGTCCATGGAGATTGTTGAGATTCAACACAGCCTGGTCACTGAGTTGGGGGCTAAAATTCCAGACTTCATCAATATTGAATTTTCCAACTTCACCCGGAACACTCAAAGCGGACTGAATGCCGCCAGTCTTACTCAGTTACGGACAGAATCCTTTCTTGATACCTTGAGAGCGGTCAGCACCGATCCGCTGTTGTCTGTTTCTGCCAAGCAGGAGAACTATGAGGTTGACCTGATTGAGAAACCCATTCTTCGTATAGAGGATGGTGGTCATGCTGAAATTAACGTGGGGGATCGTATCCCTGTAATTACCAGTACTGCCAATAGTACGGGATTTGTGTCAGAGAGAGTGTCCTACATTGATACCGGAGTGAAACTGGTTGTTGATGCCCAGATGAAGAACGATGGCCGCATTCAGCTGAACATCCAGGTGGAAGCCAGCCATATGACCAAAACCGTGGAGAGCAATAATGGCTCGTCTGCCCCTCAGCTGGGGACACGCCGGTTGAATTCAACCATGGTCATTCAGGATGGTGAAACGGCCATGCTGGGTGGACTGTCTTTTCTCCGGCATGTGGGTAAAACCGCTGGTTTACCTGGCCTGGCCCAGAACGAAGTGATTGGGACCGCGCTGGGGGGGAAGTACTCGGGTAATAGCACCAAGGCGGATCTGATGATTTTTGTGACACCGGAAATTATTGAAAAGAGCATGCTGCCTTCACGGCATGTGTTTCATACCAATGGCACTTTCTGATCATACCGAAGGGCCGTCAGAACAGGGTTATCAGCTGATTCTGGTGGAAGGCAATCACGGCACGGGCAAATCAACCTTTGCCAGGCTGCTGTGTGAAAGACTCCAGTCAGAGGGCAGGCAGGTTTCTCTGTTTGATGAGTATGAAAATGAGTGTCCCATAGACACCTGGTCCATCCAGATGATGCGAAAAGGGCCCCTGGAGCAAAGGCAGTATTTATCCGGAGACTGTGATTCCCGAACCCGAGAATTTCTCAAGCAGCGTCATGACAAAACCCTGTATACCGCAAGCCAGTGGCTTGAGCTGACTGACCGGTTGGTGGCATCTCCGGAACAGATAATGATTTTTTCGGGCACTTTCTGGCAGAACTGCCTTATGCCTTTTTTTTTCCATGATGCTTCGTTGCAGCAACTGCTTGATGAGCAGAGGGCGCTTGTTTCGGTGATGGCTCCCGTCAGACCGTTTCTGGTTTATTTTTCTACGACAGATCCTTTAACCGCCCATTGTCCACTGACTCACCGGGGTGGGCTTCTGGAGTCCATGCTGTTGAACCTGTACGGCGTTTCCTTCTGGTCGAGGCGGCATACACGGGGTATGAACATTGAGGAAAACGGCCGGGCTTACCTGCAGTCCTGGCAGGGGATACTTGATCAACTGTATGGTGACTTCGCCGGTGAAAAACAACGGTTTCCTGATGTCTGGAAAAACTGGGCAGAGATGCAGTCTGTCCTTGATACAGTGACTGCCCGGTTGTTATGAGAGGGCTTTACGCTTGATCAGGGGTGGCAATCAAAGCTTGCCTCAGCTGGCCTTCAAAGGTGTCCCAATCCAGAGGCGCTGAATGAATCACTTCCAGTCGGCTGTCCGGGCAGTCATCCATTTCCAGGATGCTGACCACGCCATCCTGCATATTAAAGCCCCTTGCCCCCTGGTCCGTTTTCATCACGGCTTTAAGGCGCAGAACCTCCATTGAATGAATCAGGGAAAACAGCTGGTCAAAGGAAAACAAAAGGTTTTCACTGAACAGCCAGCCACAACTGAAATGCCCCTGGCCTGTGTTTTCTTTGCGCAGACTGGTTTCCCCTTCACTTAACTCCAGGTCCATGATGCCTGGTTGCTTCTGGTGGTGAGTTTTGTGTGGACTCTTTTGCAGAGAATGGGCATGGGGGTTTGCGGCAGATCGTTCAGTACGGGGCAGCTCCAGCCAGTGCTGTTTCAGTTGGCCCTGACGGACCCAGCCGGTCAGAGCTTTCCTGTCCGGCAGGTTTTGACAGAACTGTTCAAATTGGGCTTTGTCTTCAGCAGAACAGAGGTCGGTTTTATTGGCCACCAGAACGTCTGACAGGTTCACCTGATCCCTGAAATTATCATTCTCCAGGTAGCGCGCATCGCTGAGATGCCTGGGGTCGACCAGACAGATGCTGGCCTTGAGGTCGAGAACTTCTGAGTAATACTCACCGGTCAGGGTGTTGATGATTTCCTGTGGATGGCCAAGCCCGGTGGGTTCGATTAATAAGCGGTCCGGCTGGCTTCTGGCAATCAGCATGTTCAGGCCAATCTGCATGGGCAGCCCGGCCACACAGCACATACAGCCTCCGGGCACTTCCCGGACAACCACTCCGTTCCCGGCAGCCCCTTCCAGAAGGGCTCCATCAATGCCTACTTCTCCGAACTCATTGACCAGGACGGCCCAGGTTTCCTGCTCGGGTTTGTTGGCCAGCATATGCAGGATAGCGGTGGTTTTCCCTGTCCCCAGAAAACCGGTGATCAGGTTGGTGGGAATCGCTTTGCTCATGGGAGACCCTGTCTGGTGCATGAGCCTGCATTCTAATACAAACAGCCAATTGAACAATGCAGGTCCAATGAATAGCCTCCCAACAGAATCAGGGCTTTTTGCGGGCATCCCTGATAATAAATCCAGCCACTCCCCCGATAACGACCAGGGTGGCCAGTACAACCAGGACGCCAGCAATCACAACTGTATCCAGATACATATCCCTTTCCTTTGTTTTTTTATGGTTTATTCCTCTAAGAGAATAAGAGACGGGCGTGGAAGAATGTTTGATTCAGGTCAATTTCCTGTGCTTCTCGGGCCTGGAATCGTTGCTATTGACAACCCCCCTGTTGCCTCCGGTTGATGAAGAAAAGGGGCTGGCTTTTCAATATCGTCGTCACCCAGGCTTAGTGCCAGCAGGGCAGCATGCCGGGCAATGGCTTCAACAGGGTAGACCACATGGGCCAGTTCAGGGCATAGAAGCGGGCAGGTACCGTCATCATCAATGCTGATGATGGAGAGATCACTGGGGATTTTGACCCGCTTTTCCCTCAGCGCTTTCAGACAGCCTACCGCCATTTCACTGCTTTCAACGAAAATGGCTGAAAACTGAATGGGCCGGGAGAGCAGCTCCAGGGTCCCATGGTAGCCACCACTGATATCGGGTGTGCTGGCGCTGTGGATTGTCTGTTCCGGAATAATGCCCCTTGCCGCCAGGGCGTCAAGGTAGCCCTGGTCCCTGGAGCCTTTCCTTGAGGAGACCTGGCTTGAGGTCAGCAGGGCAATGGTCTGGTGACCGTGGTCCAGCAGGCAGCTGACCGCTTCTCTGGCCAGAGCCCGGTGGTCCAGGGAGACACACTGCTCTGGAATATCGGGAATGGTCCGGTCAATCAGGGTGGTCGCAGAATGTTCTTTAAGCAACTCCATCAACTGAAAGTCGGTCAGTGCTGTGGAGTGAATCACCAGTGCGTCGCACCGCCGGTTGATCAGGGATTGAATGGCTTCCCGTTCCCGCTCAGGGTCACCATGGCCAGCGGCGACAATCATCTGTTTGCCCGCCTGGTGGGCAACGGTTTCAATGCCTTGCAGCAACAAGCCATTGGCCGGGGAACTGAAATTTTCCACCACTATGCCGATGGTGTCCGACTTGCGCGAAACCAGCGCCTTGGCGAAGGAGTTCGGCTGGTAGTTCAGTTCCTTCATGGCATGGAGGACGGCTTCCTGCTTGTCATCGGCCACTGTGGCACTGTGGTTGACGACACGGGACACCGTGGAAATGGAGACTCCTGCCAGCCTGGCGACATCTTTGATATTGGCCACGGGTACATCCTGAAACGGAGGGATCTTGAAGACATATATACTGCCAGAGAGCAGCCCTGTGGTGGTTTGTTCTGCATCAAGAAATACAGAGATCAATATTAGGGACAATCAGGATTGATCTTCCCTCAGCTCTCCTGAAAAATCCGTTCCTCTTCTTCTATTTTGCCTGGATTTGCCTGGACGACAGAAACCGTTCTCCCTTTTTGAACTGCCAATGGGGGAGGACTCACATCTGTCATTACCGGGCACACAGGGTCAGGGAATCCGTTTGATAATGAGGCTGTTTAACTACCGATATCTGTTGATTGTCTTTTGCATGATGCTGTCCGGCCAGGTGATGGCCAGGCCGTTGGTGCTGGCCCTTGGGGGAGAACCTGACCAGGGGTTTGACCCGGTGAACGGCTGGGGAATGTATGGTGCCCCCCTGTTCCAGAGCACCCTGCTCAAACGCGATAGCCAGCTGAGTCTTCAGCCCGATCTGGCGGAAAAAATCACTGTATCAGACGATGGACTGTTATGGCGTGCCACCCTGAGAAAAGGTGTCCGCTTTTCTGACGGTGAGCCCCTTACCAGCCGGGATGTGGTGTTCACCTTCCAGACAATGATGGCCCATGGTGGCAGAAATGACCTGACCATGCTGTCCTCGGTGTCTGCGATCGGTAAAGACCAGGTGGAGTTTGCCCTGAAGCAGCCTTCAAGCCTGTTCTGGGGTCGGCTGGCCACTGCGGCGATCGTTCCGGAGCACCTTTACAGTGAGCAGTATGCGGCGCATCCAGTGGGGTCTGGACCTTTCAGGCTGGTCGAGTGGCAGCGTGGGAGGCAGCTGATTGTCGAACCAAACCCTTATTATTACGGGCCCCAGAGCGAGTTTGAACGCATTACCTTTCTGTTTGGCCCCCAGGAAAGTCTGGTAATGAGGGCGCGGGCTGGCGGTATCGATGCAGTGGCGGTGCCGCTTTCCCAGACGGGACTCCCTTTTGGCCGTCTGGAGGAGCGGGTGGTCGACAGTGTCGATGTCCGTGGTATCAGTTTTCCTGTCCACCCTCCATTCATCACAAAAGACAATCGACGTGCAGGCAATGCCGTGACCAGTGACCCGGCGATTCGAAAGGCGGTCAATCTGGTGATCAATCGTGAGCTGTTGGCTTCCGGGCTTCTGAACAATTATGGACACCCTGCCTGGGGGCTGGCCGATGGCCTGCCCTGGGGCCAGAAAGCCAGCCGCTTTCAGGATAATCAACCGGTTAAGGCTGCAGAGCTGTTGGATCAGGCGGGTTGGGTATACGACAAAAAACAGAAGATCAGAATCAAGGATGGAGTGCCTGCCCGATTTGAGCTCTGGTATGCCAGTGGCGATGCGGTTCGTCAGGGGCTGGCCCTGGCGGTGGCCGATAGCGTTCGGCCTCTGGGCATGAAAGTAGAGGTCAAATCAGCGGGCTGGGACCGGATTGAACAGATCATGTTGACCCAGCCGGTTCTGTTTGGCTGGGGCAGCCATGATCCCATGGAGCTCTATTTGCAGTATCACAGCCGCAATGCCGGTAAGGGGTTTTATAATGCGGCCTGGTATCAGAACCCGGAGGTGGACCAGTGGTTGGATAAGGCCATTGCTTCCCGGTCAGAAAGCGATGCCTGGTCATTGTTCCAGAAAGCTCAGTACGACGGCCATGGTGGGCCGGGGTTCAAGGGGGATGCTGCCTGGGCCTGGCTGGTGAAACTGGACCATGTGTATCGTGTGAATCCCTGCCTTGATCTTGGCCAGAGTCCCATTGAGCCCCATGAACATGGTTGGCCACTGACGGCCAATATTCTGGAGTGGCGGTACCATTGTCAGGGCGATTCATGAATCGCGTTTTCATCAGGCTGCTGATAACGATGCTGGTAACACTATTGATAGTGTCGTTGATCAGCTTCGGCCTGCTGGCACTGTCCCCGGTTGATCCCGTCAATGCCTATCTTGGTTATGGCAAAACGCTGGTCTCTGAAGAGCAGAAGCTGCTGATTATGCAGCAGTGGCAACTTGACCAGCCACTTTACCTGCGGTTTTTTAACTGGTTGTCGGGTTTTATCCGGGGAAAGTGGGGCTGGTCTCTGACGTTTAACTCCCCCGTCATTGAAGTCGTGGTTGAAAGGGTCAGGCTGTCCCTCCCCCTTATCGCTTCCGCCTGGTGCTTATCTACGGTGCTGGGGTTGGCTCTGGGCGTGGCTGCCGGGGTGCGTCATGGGAGGATGACGGACCGGGTGATCCGTTTTTTAAGCTGGTTTCATGCGGCGATGCCCGGTTACTGGGTTGCTATGTTACTGCTGCTCTGTTTTGCCCTGAGGTGGTCGTTTTTTCCTGCCGGAGGCGTGGCACCTCCCGGCTCACTGGAATATACGGTGGATAACCTTACCGCTTTGAAGTATCGGGTTTTGCCGGTGGCGGCCCTGACGTTGACGGCTCTGCCTGCCGTTATACTCCATGCCCGTGAAAAAGTGGTATCACTTATGCTGTCCAGAACTGTTCAGTATGCCAGGGCCCAGGGAGCAGGGTGCTGGGATATTGCCTTCTATCATGGGATGCCCCATGCCGCCATTCCTGTTCTGACGTTTCAACTGGCTGCCCTGGGAGAGCTGCTGGGAGGAGCTGTGCTGATTGAGCAGGTATTTGCCTGGCCAGGATTGGGGCAGGCAACGGTTCAGGCTGGATTGTATTCCGATATTCCCTTGTTGATGGCCATTGTTCTGTCAACGTCTATCGTCGTTTGTTTGGGGAATGGCATGGCTGATGTACTTAACAGGGTTCTTGATTCCAGGTTATTGGGTGGGGGTTAGTGCCTTTTGTTGCGCTTCACGTTGGGTTTTACGTTGTTCAGCAGCAACCTACTTGAAGTGACGTTCTGGAATGCCGTAGGTTGCCGCTGAGCGCAGCGAAGCGCAACAGCGTTCGTGCTCTTTCTTTAGCTATGGGTTTATATGTGTATGGAGATTAACGCTTTCCTGCAACGGGTGGACAGAGTTTAAAATGGCCGCCTTCAGTGAGAGCAGTGAGAAAAAGCAGGTGGCATGGGATTTTTCCGGGGTGCCTACTCTATGGGTGGTTGCCTTGTGTCTGTTATTTGTGGTCATGGGAATGGTTGTCAAACCTGTAGGAGGGCTGGATCTGCTGGCCAGATTCCAGCCGCCTTCCAGTCAGCACTGGTTTGGGACGGACTGGCTGGGCCGGGACCTGTTCAGCCGATCCCTGTATGGGGTTGGCAGCAGCCTTCAGCTGGGGTTTCTTTCCGCCGTGTTGGGCAGCTCACTGGCTTTGCTACTGGCGCTGTCCTGTCAGTTCAGCCAGGTGGTGGATGAATTGGCCAGTGCTCTAGTGAACGCGGTGGTGTCAGTGCCTCACCTGCTGTTGTTGATCATGATTTCACTGACGTTTGGCGGCGGCCATCAGGGCGTTATTCTGGCGGTAGCGCTCACCCACTGGCCTCGGCTTTTTCGACTTCTCCGCTCGGAAATGATGCAGCTGCGGACGGCGGACTGGATTCATTTATCCAGAAAAATGGGGCGAAGTCGCTGGTGGATCAGCCGGCACCATGTTTTCCCCCACCTGGTTCCCCAGTTTCTGGTGGGTATGGTACTGATCGTTCCCCATGCCATTGTTCACGCCTCTGCCATGACCTTTCTGGGGTTTGGCCTGTCACCGGAACAGCCGGATATCGGAACGATGATGGCAGAGGCCATGCCTTATCTGGCCGGTGACTTCTGGTGGGGCGTGCTGTTTCCCGGGGTGATGTTGGTGGGGCTGGTGCTGATGATTGACGGTATGGCAAGGCAGTTGAAAACCCGCTGTCAGTTACCGGGCGGAGGTTATATCTGACCATGCTCCACTTAAGGCAGTACTCTCTCTTTTTCCCGGAGACCGGCCAGACGGTGCTGGATAATCTCAACCTGCAGGTACAGGCGGGAGAAATCCACGGGTTGATTGGTGAGTCCGGTGGGGGAAAAAGTCTGATTGCCCTTGGGGTGATGGGGCTCCTTCCTGAAACGGCCAGGGTCAGCGGTCGGGTTGAACTGAACGGTCGAGGGTTGGTGGGGAGCGACTTTGCTGAGGTGTCAGGGCGGGAATTGTCCCTGGTGCCCCAGTCAGTGGAGTGGCTTGACCCTCTGAGAACCATTATCAGCCAGGTGGAGCGATCGGCCAGGCGGGCAGGAATTCATCGCCGTAAAGCCCGTCTGGCAGCCCATTCCGCGTTGCAACGGTTTCAGCTGCCGGAGTCTGCCTGGAGACAATACCCCCATCAACTGTCCGGAGGGATGATTCGCAGAGTATTACTGGCTGCGGCCACTGTCGCCTCCCCGCGCTTCCTGATTGCAGATGAACCCACTAACGGACTGGATCCTGATTCGGTCACGCACTCCCTGACCCTGTTGCGGCAACTGGCCGACGAAGGCTGTGGGGTGTTGCTGATCAGTCATGATTTACCGGCCACCCTGAAGGTGGCCGACCGGGTATCGGTGTTACGCCACGGTCAGTGCATTGACCGGTTTGATGCCGGGCCAATGGGCCTGTTGGACAGTAAACGACACCCTTATACTTCCGCCTTATGGCAGGCTCTGCCGGAAAACGGGCTGAAAACAGAGGCTCTATGTTAATCGCGGATTCTATCGGGCATTTTTATCAATCCGGCCAATGGCTGTTCCGCGGATTAAGTTTCTCCCTGGAAAAAGGGCAGTGGCTGGGTATTCAGGGGCGCAGCGGTTCAGGGAAAACCACCCTTGGAAGTCTATTGAGCGGTTATGCCAGCCCGGTAGAGGGGGCTGTGACTCTTCATGGTCAACCGGCAGCATCAATAACCACGGGGCAGGCCGCGCCCGTACAGCGGTTGTTTCAGCACCCGGAAATGGCCATGAATCCCCTATGGCGGGCAGGCCGGGTGATCAATGAAGGCGCTGCGGTTTCCGGGGAGCTGCTGTCTCTGTTTGATATCCAGCCGGACTGGCTATCCCGCTATCCCCATCAGCTGTCCGGTGGTCAGCTGGCCAGGCTGGCCCTGGTCAGGGCCCTGGCGGTTGAGCCCGACTATCTCATTGCCGATGAAATCACTGCCAGCCTGGATGCCATCAACCAGGCCGCGCTCTGGCAGGGATTGAAGGCGGTTGCGAGCCGGAAGGGAATGGGGGTGCTGGTCATCAGTCATAACCACAGCCTTCTCGGGCAGCTCTGTTCTGAAACCCTGTCGCTCTGACAGGCAACCCTTTTCCATTGACATCTGTCGTCAGTTACGTCGCTGCTGTCGTCATGGCCTTCGTCACATGTGACTATTTTGTGACGACGCTTGTGACATAAGGCTCTGTGGCTCCCCTCTGTGCTGATTAAAATCTTTGGCTCTTACCGAAAAAGCCTTTCAAAACAATAAGATACCTGTCGCATAAAGTGGCGTTATTTTTTTGGCCTGGTTTTTGCTTTGCGCTGTTCCCGTCAGAGAACGATTTGAACTGCAATGCTGTAATAGGAGCACTATGAACCGCTTTATTATTGCAGATTCACAGTTATGCATTGGGTGTGGAACCTGCATGTCGGCCTGTTCAACCGCCCATAAGGCGGCCGGGTTGCAGAGCCAGCCCAGGCTGAAGGTTATGCGGTCTGAAAATGCCACCGCCCCGGTAGCCTGCCGCCACTGTGAAGATGCGCCCTGCGCCCGGGTCTGTCCCGTGAACGCCATCACCCGGGAAGACGATCGGGTTCAGTTGAATGAGACGGTCTGTGTCGGCTGTACATTGTGTGCGATTGCCTGCCCGTTTGGAGCGATTGCCTTTGATGGCAGTCGCCCACTGGATTATGCCAATTCCTACGACACTTTTATTCCTTCCACGGTTCGCTCAAGTAATCCGTCTACCTCATCTCCGGTGGTGTTTGGCAAAGACATTCTTGCCTGGGAGCCCGGGGTGAAAAGCATTGCCGTCAAATGTGACCTTTGCCAGACCCGTGAAGAGGGGCCCGCCTGTGTGGAAGTCTGTCCGACTAAAGCCATTGTCCTGGTGGAAGAGGGGAGTCTGAAAGAAGCGGCCCGGTGCCGTGCTGAGGATACAGCAACGGACGTATCTTCGGTGCTGCTCTCTTCGCAGGGAGAGGAACGAGTGAAGGAAAGATTGGAGGCAAAGGGAGAACAATGATGGCTTTCAATTTCTTACTGGTTTCTGTTCTGCTCTATCTGGCTGGTGCCACTGCGTCACTTCTGTGTCATCGTTCGGACTCACTGGCTTCCCGCTGCTCCGGTGCGTTTGGGGTGCTCGGAGGCCTGTTCGGAGTGCTTGCGTCGGTGCCTGTATTGCTGGGGTCCCAGGCGCTTGCCACTGCAGTGTACAGCCCCTTCTATTTTGCGGATTTTATCCTTCGGCTGGATTCCCTGTCGGCGTTTATGGTGCTGGTGATCTCCATTGTGGTGATTGCCGCTTCTATCTATTCCTTTGCTTATATGAAGGAATATGAAGGCAAGGGGGGCTGGGCTCTGGGGTTCTTCATGAACCTGTTTATCGCCTCAATGGTGGCCCTGGTGGTATCGGACAATGCGTTTTATTTCATTGTCTTTTTCGAAATGATGTCCCTGGCCTCCTACTTTCTGGTGCTGGCTGAGCAGAGTGATCAGTCCGTATCCGCAGGGTTGCAGTATTTCATGTTTGCCCATGCCGGTTCAGTGCTGATTATGGTGGCGTTTTACCTCCTGTACCGGGCCTCTGGCAGTTTGAATTTTGCTGAATTCAGCCACCTGAATCTGCCCGCCTGGGAAGCTTCTGTCATCTTTATTCTGGCCTTTCTCGGGTTTGGAGCCAAAGCGGGGATCATCGCGCTGCATGGCTGGTTGCCCAGGGCTCACCCTGCGGCTCCTTCCCATGGTTCCGCTTTGATGTCCGGCGTTATGGTCAAGATCGGCGTGTTCGGAATCATCAAGGTGGGAATTGTGTTTCTGCAGGCCAAAGTCCTCTGGTGGGGGTATCTGGTGCTGGCCACAGGGGCGATCTCTTCCGTTCTCGGGGTGCTGTATGCCCTGGCAGAACACGACATCAAACGTCTGCTCGCTTACCACACCGTGGAAAACATCGGCATCATTCTGATGGGGGTGGGCGTTGGCATGATTGGCATGGCTACCGGAAACACCGTGATGGCGGTGCTGGGACTGCTGGGGGGACTCTACCACCTGATCAACCATGCGGTCTTCAAGGGGCTTCTGTTCCTGGGGGCGGGCTCAGTGATCTACCGGCTCCATACCAAGGACATGGAGAAAATGGGTGGGCTGGCCAAAGTCATGCCTTATACGGCAGGTGCCTTTCTTGTGGGGACCATGGCCATTTCGGCCCTGCCGCCTTTAAACGGTTTTGTCAGTGAATGGTTTATCTATCAGTCCCTGCTGGGGATGAGTAAAGGGGCGGCAATGACCCAGGCCATTGCCGGCCCTGCCGCCATTATCATGCTGGCGATTACCGGTGCCCTGGCCTGCATGTGTTTTGTCAAAGTCTACGGTGTCTGTTTCTGTGGTGCCCCCCGTTCGGATCAGGCCGCCAATGCCCGGGAGGTGCCCAAGCCCATGGTCTATGGCGTCATGGTACTGGCCATTCTCTGTGTGGTGCTGGGTCTGGGCTCTCCCTGGATTGCTCCGGTTATTTCCGGGATTGCTGCCAGCCTGGTCCAGACCGGTCCGGTTACTGTCCACCAGGGACTGGCTCTGGTGCCAGCGGATGCCACTCAGGCCATCCTTTCGGCTCCGGTGATCGCCATTGCCCTGCTGGCTCTGCTGCTGGTACCGGTGGCATTGCTTGCCAGGTTCCGGGGGCCAAAACTCCAGCGCCGTCATAAGGGTGATCCCTGGGCCTGTGGGTATGCCTATGAAGAGCGGATGGCGATTTCCGCGGGCAGCTTTACCCAGGCACTGAGAAGTATGTTTCAACCGTTGTACACCCTGCGTCGCCTTCTTGACCCTTCTCCGGTCCTGTCCCGACTGCTGGCAACCACAACCCGGGCTGCAGAACAGTCGGAACCGTTTCTGGATAACCGGGTCCTGCTGCCGGTAGCACGAATGATACAGCGGGCCGGTGAAGCCATTCGATGGCTGCAGCACGGTGATTTCCGGGTGTATTGCCTGTACATGGTGATTGTACTGGTGGTGTTGCTGATGGTTCCTTATGACCTGGGAGTGAAATGATGCAAGGACTTGAAATGCCCACTGCCGGGATGATGGCCCTTGCCGTTGTCCAGGCGTTACTGATGCTCGCTCTTGCCCCTCTGGCCACCGGGTTTTCCCGACAGATTCGAGCCAGGATGCACTCCCGTAAAGGGCCGGGGGTGCTGCAGGATTACCGGGATATTTTCAAACTGCTCCGGCGCCAGGAAGTGGCACCGGCCAATGCCGGGGTGATTTTTGTGATTACCCCCTATGTGCTGATTGCCTCCATGCTGCTGGTGGCAATGGCGTTACCGGCAGTGACCAATCACTCTCCTTTCCCGGTGGCCGGGGACATCATTACCGATATTTACCTGTTCGCCATCTTCCGTTTCTTTTTCTCCCTGTCCGGGCTGGACTCCGGCAGCATATTTGCGGGTATCGGCTCCAGTCGTGAACTGACCCTGGGCGTGCTGGTGGAACCCATCCTGATGCTGGCCATTATCGTCATGGCCATCATTGCCGGAACCACGGACCTGGGGTTGATCAGTACCACCATGGCCACCCAGTCCTGGGAAGCGCCCATGGCGACCCTGATGGCCGGTGCCGCCTGCGCTTTTGCGGTGTTCATCGAAATGGGCAAGCTGCCCTTTGACTGCGCGGAAGCGGAGCAGGAGCTGCAGGAAGGGCCGGTGACGGAATACGCCGGTTCCGGGCTGGCGTTGATGAAACTGGCCCTGGGGCTGAAACAGATCGTGGTGGCAATGCTGTTCCTGTCGATTTTTGTGCCTTTCGGGAAGGCGGCCGGTTTCAGTCTGGTGCCGGTGCTGGGGGGGACTGCCAGCATGCTGCTCAAGCTGTTTGTGGTGTTTCTGATCGCCGGGCTGATTGAAAACAGCGTGGCCAGAACACGGTTCCTGAAAACCCACCACCTGACCTGGTCCGGCTTTGGTGTGGCGGTGCTGGGTTTTGTTTTCTATCTGACCGGGCTGTGAAGGAGTGGAAAGCAACCTTATGGAATTAATTGCCCTGTTTACCCTGTTGTTCCCGTTTGTGGGGGCAATAGCGATTATTTTTATGCCCCGGGAGGCCCGGCGGATCAGTCAGCTCTGTTCGCTGATGGCGACCCTGGGCACACTGGCGCTGGCCTATGCTTTTTTTGGCAATGGTGGGGAGCCGGTACATTTCACGCTGCTGTCCGCAGGCCCGGTGGAACTGTTTGGTTTCACCATTGATAAAGTCAGCACGCTGATTGCCGTGGCGGTGGTCTCCCTTGGTTTTCTCGTCTGCCAGTACTCATTGGGTTACATGACTGCCGGCAACCGTGAACATCCCCAGGATGGCGCACCTCGTTACTATGCGTTCCTGCTGGTGTTTATTGGTGCCATGGCTGGACTTGTTCTGTCGTCTACTGTGCTGGGACAGCTGTTGTTTTTTGAAATTACCGGTGGCTGCTCCTGGTCGTTGATCGGCTACTACCAGAAGCCGGAATCCTTCCGTGCTGCCCTGAAAGCCCTGGTGGTGACTCACCTGGCATCCCTGGGGCTGTTTGTGGCGGCTGGATTCCTGTTCCATGAAACCGGCTCCTTTGCGGTCAGTGCTCTGGCTCAGCTGGATGACAGCACCAAGACCATTGTCATGCTGGGCATTCTGCTGGCCGCCTGGGGTAAATCCGCCCAGTGGCCCCTGCATGTCTGGCTGCCCGATGCCATGAATGCGCCAACCCCTGTCAGTGCTTATCTCCACGCGGCTTCCATGGTGAAAGTGGGGGTGTATATCTTTGCCCGGGCGGTCTGGGCCGGAGGTCAGATTCCGGAGATTGTGGGTATTGTCGGGGTGATCAGCGCCATCATCACCATGGTCTTTGGCTTTGTCATGTACCTGCCCCAGAAGGATATGAAACGGCTGCTGGCCTATTCCACCATAACTCAGTTGTCGTATATCTTTCTGGCATTGTCTCTGGCGGCCCTGGGCTCACGCCTGGCGTTTGAAAGCGGCATTACCTACATCTTTAACCACGCGTTTGCCAAGAGTCTGTTTTTCCTGGTGGCCGGTTCCCTCAGTTACACCTGTGGCACCCGCATGTTGCCCAGGCTGAAGGGCATCATTAAAGCGCAGCCTTTGCTGGGGGTTGGTTTCTGTGTGGCGGCGCTGGCTATTACCGGTGTTCCTCCTTTTAACGGTTTCTTCAGCAAGTTTCCCCTGTTTGCCTCCGGGTTTGCCCTGACCACTGAGCACAGCTGGTTGATGCCGGTATTGGTGATTGCCCTGGTGGAGTCGGTGTTGAGTTTTGGCTGGATTCTTTACTGGTTTGGCAAGGCGGTGGTGGGTGAGCCTTCCGAGGCCTGTGCGTCGGCCCAGCCGTTGCCAGGTTCCATGAAATCGGTGCTGTTGGTGCTGATCGTTATGTCGCTGTTCTCCAGTGCCATGGCGGCAGCCTGGCTCTCTTAAGAAGCACATTGAAGGAATCAAAATGTCTGGAGAACTTCTTATCAATAATCTGGCCGGGCTGTTGATCATCACCTCGCTGATGATCATTGCCGCCCGCAGGCCGAAAGTGGCTGCCTGCCTGTATTCACTGCAGTCGCTGGTGCTGGTACTGACGTTTATTGCCATTGCCGCCAGTGTTCAGGCAGAGCCCCTCTATGAATGGGCCATGACCGCCCTGGTGACCAAAGTGATTGTTCTGCCACTGCTGCTTTACCGGGCTTTTGGCAAAATGCAGGAAGCCGATGATGTCGGTCCGGGCATACATGCTGGCTGGCTGTTGCTGGCCGGGATTGCCACGGTACTGGTGAGCTTCAAAGCGGTGGAAGGCGTTGAACTGCCCCTGCTGGCGCACCTGAAACCGGCCCTGGCCGTTTCCGTGGGGCACTTCCTGTTGGGGGTACTGTGCATCATTTCCCAGCGCAATATTCTCAAGCAGCTGTTTGGTTATTGCCTGATGGAAAACGGTGCCTCCCTGACCCTGGCGCTGCTGGCCAACAAAGCGCCAGGCCTGGTGGAAATCGGGGTAACCACCGATGCAGTGTTCGCTGTCGGTTTTATGGTGGTTCTGGCCCGCCATATCTACAAAAAACTGCACACGCTGGACGCCAGACAGCTGATGCAGCTGAAGGGGTAACACAATCATGTCTATATCTGCTTTGCTGCCTTTTTTACTAGAAGGCGCCATCGCGCTACCCCTGATTGTGGCGCTACTGTCGTTTGTTTCTGCACGCTCGGAAAGTACGGCCTATCGGTTTTCTACCACTGCCCATGCCCTGGGAACGGTGCTGGTGTTTGCCCTAACCCTGATGCTGGCAATTCGGGTATCACTGCAGGGGCCGGTGACTGCCGCTGACCACTGGCTGTATCTGGATGGTTTGTCTGCCCTGGTGCTGGGCATACTGGGGCTGGTGGGGCTGATCACCGGGTTGTACTCCATTGGCTACATTGGCCACGAATACCGGGAAGGGGAGCTGACCGCCCGTAAGGTCGCCACCTACTACGGACTGTTTAATCTCTTCCTGGCCACCATGATTCTGTCAGTGACGTCTAATAACGTGATTATGATGTGGGTGGGCATTGAAGCCACTACCATCAGCTCGGTATTCCTGGTGGGGTTCTACGGCAAGCGCTCCTCCCTGGAAGCGGCCTGGAAGTACATCATGATCTGTTCGGTGGGGGTGGCCTTTGGCCTGTTCGGTTCGATCCTGACCTATTCCAGTGCTGCAGCGGTGATCAGTGATCCTGCCCACGCCATTCTATGGACAGTGATCCGTGACCAGGCCCAGTTGCTGGACCCGACTCTGGTGCGGCTGGCCTTTATCTTTGCCCTGGTGGGGTTTGGAACCAAGACCGGTCTGTTCCCCATGCATGCCTGGTTGCCGGATGCTCACTCTGAAGCACCCAGCCCGGTGTCTGCGCTGTTGTCTGCGGGACTGCTGAACTGTGCCCTGCTGGTGATTCTGCGTTACTACATCATTACGGTGAAAGTGCTGGGCACCGGCTTTCCCCAGTTCCTGATGCTGGCTTTTGGTTTTCTGTCTGTAGCCGTTGCTGCCTTTTTCATTCTCACCCAGAAAGACATCAAGCGGAAACTGGCCTACAGCAGTGTTGAGAATATGGGGCTGGTGACGTTAGCCATAGGACTTGGGCCCGTGGGGGCGGTAGCCGGACTCTTTCATATGATCAACCACAGTCTGGTCAAGGCACTGCTGTTCTGCGCTTCCGGCAACGTATTGCTGAAGTACGGTTCCCGGGATATGGGCGTGGTGAAAGGGCTGATCAAAGTGGCGCCCAAGACGGGCCTGATTCTGGCGGGAGGGCTGCTGGCCCTGAGCGGCGTGCCTCCGTTCAGCATCTTTTTGAGTGAATTCATGATTGTCACCGCAGGCATCGGTTCCGGGCATGCTGCGTTGTTTGTGGTACTGATGCTGCTGTTGACCGTGGTTCTGGCGGGGTTTGTCAAAGTCATTTCCCACTGTGTGTTCGGGGAAGCCCCGGAAAATATCAAGCCTGGCGGGTTGGGGGTCCTGACCCTGGCTCCGGTGGCCATTGCCCTGGTTCTGGCTCTGGTGATGGGGGTTCGGGTTCCGGATGTTGTGACACGGAGCATCGATCAGGCCGCTCTGGTGGTGCTCGACAGTAATGAAACAACCGTCATGAATGAACTTCCACTGCCTTTTAATAGCCTGGCTACCAGTCCGACTGAAAGTACCGCCGCCAAAACGGCAACAGAGGCTGGCGACGCTGAACCGGCCCTGGTCAGTGTAAACCACCCGGTGCCCGAAGAAGAGAATTTGTAAGATGAGTGAATTTAAGACCGAAACCTCCGGCCTGAGTGGCGGAAAACTGGGGCAGGGTTACGTCAACGGAGTCCGGGAACGTTTTCCCGGCGCGGTGATTGATGAGCAGTGGCAGACCGATAACCAGGTAACCATTACGGTTAAGAAAACATCGCTGATCGAGGTGATGCAGTGGCTGTATTACGACCAGGGAGGCTGGCTGGCGGTCTCTTTTGGCAACGATGAGCGCAGCCTGAATGGCCATTTTGCCCTCTATCACTCCCTGTCCATGGAAGGGATTGTCAAAAGCTGGCTGACTGTGAAGATTCTGATCGATCCCAATACCATGGAATTTCCCTCCATCACCCCTACCATTCCGGCAGCGGTCTGGGGAGAGCGGGAAGCGCGGGATATGTTTGGTCTGAGGCCGGAAGGGCTGCCTGACAAACGGCGTCTGGTGCTGCCCGATGACTGGCCGGAAAACCTGCACCCGCTGCAGAAAGACGCTATGGATTACCGCCAGCGGCCTGCTCCCACCACGGACACCGAAACCTACCAGTTTGATAACCAGTTGGGGGATGAGAGCAATAACATTGTACCAGTAGGGCCTTTGCACATTACCTCGGATGAGCCGGGGCACTTCCGTCTGTTTGTGGATGGTGAAACCATCGTGGATGCGGATTACCGGATGTTCTATGTGCACCGGGGCATGGAGAAGCTGGCGGAAACCCGCATGGGTTACCACGAGATCGCCTTCCTTGCGGACCGGGTCTGCGGTATCTGTGGGTTTACGCACAGTGTCGCTTATAGCAACACCATCGAAAATGCCCTGGGAATTCCCGTGCCGCCCAGGGCAAAAATGATCCGGACCGTGCTGCTGGAGGTGGAGCGGCTGCACAGCCATTTACTGAATATCGGTCTCTCCAGCCATTTTGTCGGCTTTGATACCGGCTTTATGCAGTTCTTCCGGCTCAGGGAAAAGACCATGGTGCTGGCTGAGCTGCTGACCGGAGCCCGTAAAACCTATGGCCTCAACCTCATCGGCGGGGTTCGTCGGGATATTCTCAAGGAGCAGCGGGTCAAGGGCATCAAGCTGGTTCAAGAGGTGCGCAAGGAGTTTACCGAACTGGTGGATATGCTGATGGCGACGCCTAATCTGGATCAGCGCATCTCCGGGGTGGGGATTCTTGATCATAAAGTGGCCAGGGATTTCAGTCCGGTGGGACCGCTGATCCGTGCCAGTGGCCATCAACGTGATGCCCGGGTTATTCATGGGGAATCCCTGGAAGCTTACGGCAGTGTTCCCATGGAGCTGCACTCCCTGGACGGAGGGGATGTTCAGTCCCGGGTACTGGTGCGCGTTAAGGAAGTGCTGGATTCCCTGAACATGGTGGAATTTGGTCTGGATCACCTGCCCGGCGGTGATCTGCTGGTGGAAGGTTTCACCTATCAGCCTCATAAGTTTGCCCTGGGCTTCACCGAAGCGCCCCGAGGGGAAAATGTGCACTGGAGCATGACCGGTGATAACCAGAAATTGTTCCGCTGGCGATGCCGGGCGGCCACTTATGCAAACTGGCCGCCTCTGCGGTATATGCTGCGTGGCAATACGGTTTCCGACGCGCCGTTGATTATTGGCAGCCTGGACCCTTGTTACTCCTGTACCGACCGGGTCACCCTGGTTGACACCCGCAGGGGCAAGAGCAAAACCGTTGCTTACAAAGAGTTTGAGCGCTATGGCATCGAACGGAAGGACTCGCCTCTTAAATGAGGGAAGAGTGAGGCCAGCAAGTAAGAGATCACTATGTTCAAGTTACTGAAAACCATCGCCAGAGCGGGTGAAAGCACGGTTAAATACCCCTTTTCCCCCCTGGAGGTGTGTGACGATTTTCGTGGCAAACCGGAGTATTCCTCCGCCCAGTGTATTGCCTGTGCCGCCTGTACCCGGGCCTGTCCGGCCAATGCCCTGATCATGGAAACGGATACAGAAGCGGGCGCCCGCCGCTGGGAGCTGTCCATGGCCCGGTGTATCTTCTGTGGCCGCTGTGAAGAAGTCTGCCCCACCGGTGCCATCAAGCTATCAAAAGAGTTTGAACTGGCCGTTACCAATAAAAAAGACCTGTACGAAGAAGCGCACTTTTCTTTGGCGAACTGTCGTGTGTGTCAAACACCTTTTGCGCCGCTCAAGGCGGTTCAATATGCCCAGGATCTGCTGGTTCAGTCCGGAATGTCGGAGTCTCAGGTGGAAGCCAGTCGGCAACAGCTTGAAAGCTGCCCGGAATGCCGGAGAAAGCAGACCATGCTGGACAATGATCAGGCTTTTCATGGAATGACATTCCGCGGCAGGCACCTGAAGGCGACTGAGGCGCCGGACGGGCACCGGGAGCAGGGCAAATGACGGGGGATGCCATGATGGAAGAGAATTGTGAAATGAAAGGTATCCGGGAACTGTCAGGTAAAGATCACACGGCAGCGGTTCCGGTGGAGCAGGATGAGCACCTGATCAAAATGAAGTCCATTCTGGTTGAGGACATCAGGCGCTCTGCCTATGTCTATCGGGTGGACTGTGGGGGCTGCAACGCCTGCGAAATTGAGATTTTTGCAGCGACAACACCGGTCTTTGATGCGGAGCGGTTTGGCATCAAGGTGGTGGCCTCACCACGGCATGCGGATATTCTTCTGTTTACGGGGGCGGTAACCCGGGCCATGAGAATGCCGGCACTGCGTGCCTATGAAGCGGCTCCCGACCCGAAAATTGTGGTGTCTTACGGGGCCTGTGGTTGTGATGGCGGTATTTTTCACGACCTCTACTGTGTCTGGGGCGGCACCGATAAAATTGTGCCCGTGGATGTCTATATCCCGGGCTGCCCACCGACCCCCGCCGCCACCATTTATGGCCTGGCGGTGGCGCTGGGGCTGCTGGACCAGAAACTGAAAGCAAAGAGTCACGATCAGCAGCCAGGGGAGCGGGCCACCCTTCAGCATACTGGTATCCCTCTGGAGATGAAGGTCATCATTGAACGGGAAGCCCGTCGTCTGGCCGGTTATCGTCAGGGGCAGACCATTGCCGATGAATTTATGAACCTGCTGGTTGAATGTACGCCGGACGACGTGGATCAGAAAATCAGGGCCTGGCTGGATAACCGGGCTGACCCCAGACTTCGTGAGATTGTGGAGAATTTATATCGGGTCTCCCTGGCGGAACTGGGTGGCCGTTCAGTGCCTGATGATCTGGCAGCCGGAGGGGATCAGTGATGGCCCCTGAAGCCAAACCCGTGGACAGAACAGAATCGCTGACCAACGACGTCAAGTTTTATACCCTGCACCGGAAATTCGTGGATGAAAATTACGATGTTCCGGAAGAGGCCCGGGAGGTGCTCTATTACAGTCTGGCCATTGGTCACCACCTGGGCATTGTCGATTGTCTGAAAGTGTCGCTGCAGTGCAGCCGGGAAGAGTACCGGCAATGGATCGGGCAGCTGCCTGAGGGCAGTGAGGCCCGACGAAAAATGGCCGGTTTTTTCACTTTTGGTGAGATTACGGTGTTTCCGGAACACACTCAGATGCTGGCTGCCGCATTTGACGCCATCCCCGCATCGCACCTGTCTTTACGGGAGCAGGGGCTGACCGCCGAATTCATCCGGATTCTGGCGGCCATCCATCGGGAACCGACCATGTATTTAATGATAAGAAGTCATTAAGAGTGAGAGATCATTGAGCGAGTTGAACAGTATGCCTTCGGATGAATGTCAGAAAAGCGCCCTGGCATCGGGAAATGTCGTGCTGGCCGTGGGCAACAGCATGATGGGTGATGACGGTGCGGGCCCGCTGCTGGCGGAAATGATGATGAAACAGCCGGTGGACGGCTGGACGGTCATTGATGCTGGAACAGCCCCGGAAAACTGTGTGCATCAGGTGCGGGAGCTTAACCCGGAGCGTGTGCTGGTGGTGGATGCGGCGGAGATCGGCCTTGAGGCGGGCTCCATCCGAATCATTGATCCGGACTCCATTGCGGACATGTTTATCATGTCCACCCATACGCTGCCGTTGAACTTTGTGATCGACGAACTGAAGACCTTTGTGCCGGAGGTTCAATTTGTGGGGATTCAGCCAGCCATTGTCGCTTTTTCATTCCCCATGACGGAGATGATGACTTCTGCGGTTGGGGAGCTCTATAAGGCGCTGCCTGACTGGCAGGGTACGGGCGGGTTTGAGACGGTTTAGGAGATGCTTGCCATACGGGGCTGGCTGAGAGGGAAAGCCAGCTACTGTATTTGCCTTTAGTTGAAAGCGAAAGGAAATTGTGGTGTTTGTATATTATGGTAATATACAGGGATGATTGATTGGAAGTTAGTCACCGGTTTTGACTGGGATGCGGGTAATATAAGAAAAAACGATGAAAAACATAAAGTTAGCGCTTTTGAGGCTGAGCAGGTGTTTTTCAATGAACCGCTTCTGATACTTGAGGACTCCAGGCACAGCCAGTCTGAGCTGCGTTTTCATGCGCTTGGAAAAACAGATGTAGGCAGATTACTGCACATCACCTTTACTCTCAGGGCGGAAAACTCATTGATCCGAGTCATTTCGGCCCGTGATATGCATAAAAAAGAGAGGTCTGTTTATGAGCAAGCCTGAAAGATTTAAAAATGAAGCTGAGGAAAGAGAATTCTGGGAGAAGCATGATTCTACGGAGTTCGTTGACTGGAGTAAGGCAGAGAAGGTTACCCTCAGTAATTTGAAGCCGTCTACCAAAACGATATCGTTGAGACTTCCTGAAGCACTTTTAGAGAGTATAAAAGTGGAAGCTAATAAACGGGATATCCCCTATCAATCACTGATTAAAGCCTGGCTTGCAGAAGATGTGCGCCAGAGCAGGGGGGGGTAAGTAGATCAGGCTTTCCATTATCAGAGGCTGGAAAGCCCAGTCTCTGTTGTTTTAACTCAAAATCTGCAGCAGGGTCCCTGCACCCTTGTTAACGCAGACTTCAGCATGGGAACCATTCATAAGGGCCATGTTCGGGGTCAGATGACCAATATCCACATCATAAATCACGGGTATTTCCAGATCCCGGGTCACCGCAATAAACGCTTCCCGGGAGCTGATGTCTTTGCCGCCGTTACCGGTCACGGCATTTCTGCCAAACAGTAATCCGTTGATCTTATAAAAGACACCCTGATATTTAAGGCTCTGCAGGGCCCGTTTCAGAACAGTCGGTGACATTTCAGCGTTTTCAAGATAGAGGATAACGCCATCGGTCTGGAAACGCTGGCAGAAGGTGTTCAGGTCAAAATAGGGCGTGTTGATCAGGTGGGTGATGG
Source organism: Endozoicomonas sp. Z74 (assembly GCF_057680865.1). NCBI lineage: Bacteria > Pseudomonadati > Pseudomonadota > Gammaproteobacteria > Oceanospirillales > Endozoicomonadaceae > Endozoicomonas > Endozoicomonas sp. Z74. Next base: position 757 of record NZ_JBLYZI010000019.1, on the reverse strand, counting down.
TATCAAAACAGCCGCCGATCAGTCGGCCACTGAAACAGATCTTCTGGCTTTCTCCTGCCACCTTCCAGAGGGTTGGCTCAGTGCAGTTCAGGGTTGCATCGGGTTTTTCTGTATAGGAGTGTCCCTGCAACTGGTGGTGGCTGGATGAGTGCTGGGTAAACTGTTCTCCTTCTCTCAGTGTCAGCCACTGAAGGGTGCTGGACGTCAGTTGATCGGTTTCTTCCGGGTGAAGCTCCATCAGATTGGACGAGTGCACCGTACACCAGCCAAGTTTCATGGTCAGTGCTGTGGACACTGTACTGATATCGGAATACCCGATGATCCATTTTGGTTTTGCCGTTTTTAAGCGTTCATAATCCAGCAGGGGCAGAATATCCATTGCAAACTCACCACCCCATGGAGGAAAAACGGCGGCAATGGAGTCATCGCACAGGAAGGTCATCAGTTCCTGTGCACGTTGCTCTGGTGAGGCACTGACATGCTTGCTATTGTCGCGCAGGCAGCTTCCTTCAATGACCTCAAAGCCGGAATCTTTTAAAGACTGAATGACACGGTTCAGTCGTTGGTGAAGCGGTTCAGGGACGCCGGAAGAAAAGGCGGTAATTGCGATTTTACTGCCTTTGATTAATGTGCATTAGTTCAGATCTGATCTGACAATTCCCTCTTCAAAAAAGGGAAGGGTTACCGATTTAGATAGAGGGTGAAATCACTGAAATCTAAATCGTAAAAAGGTAACCCTTATGATTCATACTAATCA